>JBNKYQ010000124.1:0-8942 GCA_050300975.1 Kordiimonas sp. | reverse complement strand
GTTGGCGAACAGGGGGGCGACTTTGCCTGCCTCAATCAGCTTTGTTAGGGCAGCGCTGAAGCGGGGCGCCAGGTCAATGCAGGGCGACTTTTTTGAGAAGGCCATATAGACCTTGTGCGCGTCTACCGGTGTTGGGTGCAGCATGAAAGCGCCGCCCGGCTTGAAATCCGCGGTCTCGAACATGGAATACTGCCCGGTCAACATATAATCCACGCGCCCAGCCTTCAGCAGGTTGAAGGCAAGTTCCTGGCTGTGGACATAGAGCATATTCAGTTCCTGCCGCATAAAAGCGTCAAAGCGGTCGCCGCGGCTGTCGCTTGAAACGGTGACGCCCCGGTAGGGTTTAAGGTCGTCCCACACCTGAAAATCTATCGGCTTGTCCCGGTGCATCACGATCTGGGTTTCTTCGCTCCAGAAAGCGGGCAGGAACAGCATCGTCTCTTCGCGCGGCTTTGTATGATAGAGGCCAACAACAATGTCCAGATTACCAAGGGCGTGTTGTTGCAGCACCCGTGCCCAGCTGCCCTTGACCTTCAGGCCAATGGGGATGCCGGCCTCATCCGCGGCCAATAGCGCCAGGTCGATGCCCACGCCTTTGATGGCGCCTTCTTCAACATAGGATAGCGGGAAATATTCCGGCGGGCCGCTGACAGACAAGTTTGTGCAGGCTGGGTCTTGCGCCCCGGCAGGGCGCATCCCAAATATCAGCAAGATCGCGAGAATGAGAATGCGGTGTGTGGTCACCCGGCCTCCTGCCAGCTTCGAAAGTCTCCAGTGTAACGCAGGTCACGGCCTGTACCAAGTAGGGATGCGTCGCCGCGGGTTGGTTTGTGCATCGGTTGCCTGTATCTGGATTGCTGGGTTGTGGATTCTATTGCCGCTTAATCTGGTATAGGGTACCGCAAGGAAGAGATCCAAATGCTCCAGGGGAGAGACTAGTCATGGACAGTGAAAAACGGCCGTCGCTTTTGGTTCAGGTTCGCCGCAACATGCTGGTGGGGCTGTTTACGCTGATCCCTATCTGGCTGACCCTCTTGCTGGTGAACGTGATCCTGAAATTCATCAATGAGCTGGCGGCGCCGATCATCAAGTGGATGACGGCAACCATCCAGCCATCCGACGGTTTGTATGACGTTATCAAATCGCCGCTTTTCAACACGTCCCTCTCGGTGATTGTGTTGCTCCTGCTGTTTTACGTGGTGGGGTGGATGGCCTCCCGCTACGTGGGGCAGAAGCTGTTGAAGGTGTTCGAAGACACAGTGGACCGTATCCCGGTCGCGAAGTCGATCTACCGGACCATCAAGCGGCTGGCGGACGCGGTGCAATCAAGCTCCAACGATGTGGAGCGCGTGGTGCTGATCGAGTTCCCGTCTCGCGACATGAAAACCGTCGGGCTTGTTACCCGCACCTTCAAGGACACAACAACCGGGCGGGAGCTTGCGGCCGTTTATGTGCCCACGACGCCTAACCCCACCTCCGGCTATCTGGAGATCGTGCCGGTGGAATATGTCACGCCGACCAACTGGAAGATGGACGAAGCCATGTCCTTCATCATTTCCGGTGGGGCGGACGTGCCGAAAACCTTCAATTACGACAAGGCGGCCCCGCGCAAGGAAGCGCGCGAGGACTGAAGGTGCCTGGGTCAGGATGCGACCTGTAGCAGGTCTTCCGTTGGCACTTCCCATGACAGGTGATTGTCATTCAGGATCACCAGGTTCTTTGTGGCAATCACATCCGGCACGGCGGAATAGCCCAGTAGTTCGGCAGTGGACGCTTCGGGGTGGCGCGCCAGCATAAGCACTTCGTCTGATCCGAAGTTTGTCAGCCCGCGCGCGATTTCCTGGCTTTTCTCGTCGTAGATGTGAAGGATATCACCCTTCTGGAAGGTGTCGGAAACGGACACGATGTCTGTATGCTTGATGGCCCGCGGGGCGGATGCCAACTCATCTGCGGCGCTCTGTTTCAGGACCAGGCTGCCGGCAACCTGCAGCCGGTTGGTTAGCCAGACTTTCCAGGCGGAGGCCGGCGTGCCGATTGCGGTACAATGGGTATGGCGGCGCTCGCCTTCAAGAACCGACAAGAGCGGGCGTTCGATAATCCCCTCCGCGATGATGGTACTGCAACCGGCATGCTGGGCCATATTAGCGGCCTGCAGTTTGGTATACATGCCGCCGCTGCCCAGCGCGTTGGTGCCGGTTGTCGCTTCAAGATAAGTGCTTACATCCTCGAGTGTCTCGATGAACTTCGCGCCTGGTTCTGACGGTGGACGGTCATAGAGGCCATCGATGCTGGTCAACAACACCAGGTGGTCTGCCTGGATCATCTGCGCGACCTTTGCGGCCAGGCGGTCATTGTCACCCACGCGCAACTCTTCGGTCGTCACCGTGTCATTCTCATTCACGATGGGCATGATGCCATTCTCAAACAGGCGCTCAAGCGTGTTCTTGATGTTGATGAAACGGCGCCGGCCTTCCATATCGCCCAGCGTCACAAGAATTTGTGCAATGTCGAAGCCGAACTCGTGCGCTACCTGCTTATAGGCGTTCAGCAACAGCGGCTGGCCATAGGCGGCAGCGGCCTGCTTGTCCAGGATACCAGCCTCTTCTGGCGTTTTGCCGATGGCGTTCAGGCCCAGGGCGACAGCGCCGGAGGACATCAGGACTACCTCATAGCCTTGTTCCTTGAGGCGCGCGATATCACTCATCAAGCCGTGCATGAAGGCGTACCGAAGCGTCAGCTCCTGGCTATGCGCCAACAGGCTTGAGCCAATTTTGACAACGATACGCTTGGACATAGACAAAACAGAATCTCCTTTTCATGGCCAAATCTCGGCCCTTCATATAGGCGGCTGTGCCAAATTATGCCAGAAATATTTTGAATTAAAATTAAAGGCAGATGAAACCAATGTCCTGTAAATCCTATTTATATCAACAATAATAATGCTTTATGGATGATTTATGCGTCAGTATTCCTGACCTTCCTGAAATTAAGTCTTGAAAATATAATTCGAATTCTAATATTTAGCACCAACCGAGCGACCGGGCTTTTGTCGAGCCCGTCCGCTTGACCGAAATTGTTTGATAGCCGCAAGGCGACAGGAAAAGGAGCAGGTGAATGGATATTCTGATGGTCGGATGCGGCCGCATGGGCGGGGCAATGCTTGGATGCTGGAGTGCCCGCGAGGATATTCAGTTCACTGTCATTGATCCTGCCGGCCCGGACGCTCCCAAGGGCGTTCGCGTGCTCAAAGCGCCGTCGGCGCTGGGGGCTGACCAGTTCGATATGATCATCATCGCGGTCAAGCCGCAGATGATTGACACCGTGATGCCGGGCTATACCGCGCGCCTCAAGGACGGCGGCTGCATGGTATCAATCGCAGCCGGCTTTAGTCTGGAAAGCCTGAAGCGCGTTCTTGGCGATGTGCCCGTTGTGCGCGTGATGCCAAACCTGCCGGCCCTGATCGGCAAAGGGGCCACGGGTATCTATGCCAGTGCGGATTGTCCGAGTGGTCTAAAGGAAACCGTGGCCGACCTGATGGGACGGATCGGTAAAGCCGTTTGGGTGCGCTCGGAAGACGAGCTTGACCGGCTAACGGCTGTCTCGGGCAGTGGCCCAGGATATGTGTTCCAGTTTATGGAGAGCTTCATCGAAGGCGCCAAGGCCCTTGGGTTTTCAGAAAAGGATGCCCGTACGCTTGTGATCCAGACCATGGTAGGCGCGACCGAGATGGCGGCCAATACCGATGCGCCAATCAGCGCGCTGCGGACGTCGGTTACCAGCAAAGGCGGCACCACGCAGGCAGGTCTCGATCAGTTGCGGAAGGACCATATGCTGGACCTGTTGATGAAAAGCACGACCGAGGCCGCCTACCAGCGCGCACTTGAGCTGAAGTAACGCCTGGCTTGGCAACTGAACCCTTTTTTACAGATAACAAAACGGAGCCATTCATGACCTCCTTGTCGAATGAAATCAAAGACTATGTTCACCTGCTGGCCAAACGCGCGAGCGTGGCATCCAGGAAGTTGGCGACCGCCACGACCGAGCAGAAAAACGCCGCCCTGTTGGCGGCAGCGGCTGCGCTGCGCGCTGACATGAAGCTGATCATTGCTGCAAATGAACGCGATGTTGAAGGTGCGCGCGAGGAAGGCCGCCCGGACGCCTTTATCGACCGCCTGGTGCTGAATGATGACCGGGTCGAAGCCATGGCAACGGCGCTTGAAGCCATTGCAAAGCTGCCTGATCCGGTTGGCCGCCAACTTGCAATGTTCGACCGCCCGAACGGGTTGAAGGTGGAGCGCGTGGCAGTGCCTATCGGCGTCATCGGCATGGTCTATGAAAGCCGCCCGAACGTAGGGGCGGACGCCGGTGCCCTGTGCCTGAAGTCAGGCAATGCGGTGATCCTGCGGGGCGGGTCTGAAAGCTACCATTCGACCAGCGCAATTGTGGCCTGCATGAAAGAGGGACTGAAGGAAGCTGGGCTGCCCGAAGATGTCATCCAGTTTATCGACACCCGGGACCGGGCGGCGGTGACACACCTATTGAAGTGTGCGGACTATGTTGATCTGGTGATCCCTCGGGGCGGCAAGGGGCTTGTGAAGCTGGTGACAGAGCAGGCCGAAGTGCCAACACTGCAGCACCTGGACGGCAACTGCCATACCTATATCCATGCGGCGGCCGACCTTGGTAAAGCCGTGGACATTGTGAAGAACGCGAAGCTTCGCCGGACTGGCATCTGCGGCGCAACGGAAAGCCTGGTGATCGACCGCGAGATTGCGCCAGACGTGTTGCCGCGCCTTCTGGACGCCATGCCGGGCTGTGAATTCCGCGGTGACGGCCTTGCGACCACAATTGATGACCGTATCAAGCAAGCCAGTGGGGATGACTTCAGCACCGAGTATCTGGATGCTGTATTGTCTGTGAAGCTTGTGAACGGTGTCTCGAACGCCATTTCATTCGTGGATCAGCATTCATCCAAGCATACGGATGCGATTGTCACCGAAGACCAGGCTGCCGCCGACCAGTTCATGAATATGGTCGATAGCGCCGTGGTGATGCACAATGCGTCGACGCAGTTTTCGGACGGTGGCGAATTCGGCATGGGCGCCGAGATCGGCATCGCCACTGGCAAGATGCACGCGCGCGGCCCAGTGGGGCTCGAGCAGCTGACCACCTTCAAGTACAAGGTGCACGGTAGCGGCCAGACGCGACCTTAACCATCAAACCTCAAACTGAACAATTGGCGCCCGGCACCCTCAGTGACCGGGCGTCTGCACAAAGACTGATAAAAACCAGAAGGGCAGGAGACTATGCAGATTGAAGTGATGATTTCGCTGGCGGCCTATTTCGTCCTGATGATGGGCATCGGGCTGTATGCCTACAAGAAATCCACCGACGATGTGTCCGGCTATATGCTGGGCGGCAGGCAGTTGAGCCCGGCTGTTGCGTCCCTTTCGGCGGGCGCGTCCGACATGAGCGGCTGGATGCTGATGGGCCTGCCGGGGGCGGTCTATGTCTCGGGGCTTTCCAGCGCCTGGATCGCGGTCGGGCTGATGGCCGGGGCGTTCCTCAATTATCTGTATGTGGCGCCGCGCCTCAGGGTCTATACAGAGATCGCGGATGACGCCATCACCATCCCGGATTATTTCGAGAAGCGTTTCCATGACGGCTCGCACATGCTGCGCATCCTGTCGTCGGTAGTGATCATCATTTTCTTCACGCTCTATACGTCGGCGGGTGTTGTCTCGGGCGGCAAGCTGTTTGAAGCTTCCTTCGGCATGTCCTATGAGGTCGGCTTGTTCGCGACCGCAGGCGTCGTGGTCGCCTACACCCTGTTTGGTGGGTTCCTGGCTGTCAGCCTGACGGATTTCGTGCAGGGCTGCATCATGTTCGTTGCTCTTGTCCTGGTGCCCATTGTTGCCTTTTTTGATATGGGTGGTAGTGGTTCCATCGCGACCACCATCGGCGAGGTGGATGGCGGCCTTCTCAACATGTTCGGGGGGCTCACGATTGCGGGCGTCGTCTCAAGCCTGGCGTGGGGGCTGGGCTATTTCGGTCAGCCGCACATCATTGTACGCTTCATGGCGATCCGAACGCTGAAGGATGTGGGGACGGCCCGCAACATCGGCATGAGCTGGATGCTGATCACGGTGATCGGGGCTGTGGCCACCGGGATCGTTGGCCTTGCCTATGTCATGAAGAACGGCCTCAGTCTTGCTGACCCGGAAACCATTTTCATTGTGCTGTCGGAATTGTTGTTCCACCCCTATATCGCCGGCTTCCTGCTGGCGGCCATCCTGGCTGCCATCATGTCCACGATCTCCAGCCAGCTTCTGGTGTCTTCAAGCTCGCTGACGGAAGATTTCTACAAAACCTTCCTCAGGAAAGAGGCTAGCCAGAAAGAGCTGGTGCTGGTCGGGCGTATCTCGGTGCTGGCGGTGTCGCTTGTGGCTATTGGTCTGGCGTTTGACCGGTCCAGCACCATCCTGTCGCTGGTCTCGAACGCATGGGCAGGCTTCGGCGCCGCCTTCGGGCCGCTGATCCTCCTCAGTCTTCACTGGCGTCATATGACACGGGATGGCGCGATGGCGGGCATGATCGCTGGGGCGGCGACGGTGCTGTTCTGGATCTATGCGCCCATCACCATCGGCGGCAAGTCGCTATCCGACAATCTCTATGAGATGCTGCCTGGTTTTGTTGTCAGCCTGATCGTCTCGGTCGTTGTCAGCAAGCTGACGGAAGGCCGCGGCGAAGCCAAGCGCTCGAAGGCCCTGTTCCAGGAAATGGAAGCCACCATGGCGAAAGGGTAGCTGACGCCGGGCGTCCTGCGGGGCGCTGCCTTACCACTCAACAGTTACGATGATGGCGTCGGTGTATAAGCCGGGGGCTGCGTTCTGGCCCGCGGCGATGCGGCCATAAACCGTATAGTTTCGCACCTCGCAGCACAGGAGCGACAAGGTATAGCCATCAGACACAACGGAGGTGCCGCCCGAACCGTCCGCCCAGATAGCTGTGTGGCTGACATCGGTGAACAGATTATAGAAGAGCGTCTTGCGGCCGTCTGCCAGCTTCCTGTCGGTCTTTTTGCCGTTCTCTCCCATGCTGAGGGAAACAAGGTAGGTGATGCTGTCCCCGATGGTGTCAGACCCGCAGCTGACTTCTACGTTTCCGGTACTGTCTGCCGCCTGCTGTGTCAGGGCATTGTAGGTGCCAAAATTCACCGCTGTCGCGGTAACGGTGCAATAGCATCCGGTGCCGCTGCAACTTGCATCCGCCCGCCACGATAGCAGGACGATCAGAGCAAATATGCACATGGCTGCGCGGATCATTGATGTGTCCTTTTGCATAGAAGGGTTTGTTGTCTCGCTTGGCCGGCTGAACCGACGATCGCATCAACCTCTATTGTACAGGTTCCTGCAGGCAGGCGGACAAAAAAGCGCCGGGCTTTCTGGAGGCCGGAAATATAGGCAAGTCCGTTGAAGCCAACAGGTGCGTCTTCGCCGCCGTCTGCGGCATGCATCATGGTTCCCGGCGGTACATCTGTGCCGTCCTCATCAATAACATGGAACAGCGCGGCTGTGACCTGTTCAACAGGGAAGTTGGCCACCACACCGCTCCGTCTTTTCGGCACCACCTTCAGCGCTGTCCTGCCGATGTCAGCCGATAGGGGCAGATCCAACGGGTCGATCGACAGCCTGTTTTCTTCATAGGCACGCAGGCCGGTAATCAGGGCATGACCGGCCTTGTTGGTCTGGGTGATCACACGGTTGTCCTGCATGACATCCACGCCGTTGAAATCGCCGACGGTGACAAGCGCGAAGCTGTCGCTGACAGGACGAGACATGTGGGTGTCGCCGCCTACAAAAACCAAGCCTCCCTTCAGGCCAAGGCGTGCGACATCTCTGCCATACCAGTGGCTGACATCCAGCGAGGCAATACCCTTCGGCGTGTCATAGGTTACGCCAGCGCGCCCGTTCTGGCCGTCGTCCTGCCGAACTTCTGCCCGGTACCCTAATCCGCCTTCATAGGGCGCGTTATGGTTGATGCGCGCTGTGCCGGCCCAGTCATGTCCTGTCCTCTCAACAGTCAGGTTGCCGGACGTGCGGCCGCCCAGTCGTGTGGTGAAGCTAACGAAAATCGCGGTTTCCTTGAGGGCGCCAAAGCGGTGGGAGACGTTTATGCCAAGGCCCCCCAGCCTTCCAAGTTGCACGGAATAGTTGGCGCCGAGGATTTCAAAATCGTCCCGGTCCCGTTCGTCGATCCGCGTGTAGTTAAGCGATACCGCCCCTTTTGACTGCAGCTCGAAGCCCATGTTGGCGCTGCTGCGCATGCGGGCGGGTCGGAACTCTTCGCTTTCGCCCAGGCGGGTGAAATCGGCTGTGGCCATTTCGTGCGACACGAAGACGCCAAATACCTGCGACGACCAACTGGCATCGAATTGTACCAATCCCCCGACGGAGCCTTGGTGAAAGCTTACCGCCGAAGATGTGGAAAAGACGCCGCCGAAAGGCAAGCGCCAGTCAATGACGGGACCAAAGGCGGCCCGCCTCGTTGATCCTTCAGCGTGGATTCCGGCGGTAAAGCTTTCAGACAGGCCTTTCCTGAAGCTGCCGGCAATGAAAGGTTCCTCATAATCATTGCTGGCTGTGCCATAGTTCTTGCGCAAGAGCCCAGCTGAGGCGGAATAGGACGTGAGGCCGGGGATCAGCAGGTCGCGGTTGGTGTAGAAAGGCTGGATGAGCACGGTTTCCCGGCCTAGCAGATCACGAACGACCACGCGCATATTGCCGGCGCCGGTAATGACCGGCAAGTGCTGGATAGTGAAGGGGCCGGGTTCGAGCTCAAGGCTCGACCGCCTGACGTCATTGACATAAATGTCGGCAGTAGACGGCAGTGAGGCAGCGCCGGAGATTGCAGGCGTCGGGAAAGTGATAAAGCCGGGTTGC
>JBNKYQ010000123.1:0-9016 GCA_050300975.1 Kordiimonas sp. | reverse complement strand
TGAACGCCGTCGAGGCGCAGCTGTCCAAATATCCGCCGCTGGTCTTCGCCGGTGAGGCGCGCAAGCTGAAGTCTGCCCTTGGTGCCGCCTCGCGCGGCGAAGCCTTCCTGCTGCAGGGCGGAGACTGCGCCGAAAGCTTCGCTGAATTTCACCCGAACAACATTCGCGACACCTTCCGCGTGCTGCTGCAAATGGCGGTGGTGCTGACCTTTGCGGCCAGCTGTCCGGTTGTCAAAGTGGGCCGCCTGGCAGGCCAGTTCGCCAAGCCGCGTTCCAGCAATACGGAAACCAAGGACGGCGTGGACCTGCCAAGCTACCGCGGTGATATCATCAATGGCCCGGCCTTTGATGCGGATTCACGCATTCCGGACCCGAACCGCATGCTGCGCGCCTACAGCCAGTCCGCGGCCACGCTCAATCTGCTGCGGGCATTCGCGCAGGGCGGTTACGCCAACCTGATGTCGGTTCACCGCTGGAACCTGGATTTCGTGTCCAAGTCTGCGGCGGGCGACAAATACCAGGAACTGGCAGACAGGATCGGTGAAGCGCTCAACTTCATGGAAGCCTGCGGCATCAACCCGAACGATGTGCGCCAGCTTCAGGGGACTGACTTCTACACCAGCCACGAAGCGCTGCTGCTTGGGTATGAGCAAGCCCTGACGCGCGTCGACAGCACGACAGGTGACTGGTATGACACTTCTGCCCATATGCTTTGGGTAGGGGACCGTACGCGCCAGATTGACGGCGCACACCTTGAGTTCCTCAGCGGTATCGGGAACCCGATCGCGTCCAAGGTTGGGCCAACAACCACACCAGACGACCTGTTGCGGTTGATCGATATCCTTAACCCGGAAAACGAAGCCGGTCGCCTGACACTGATCACCCGCTTTGGCGCCGACAAGGTTGAGGAATACCTGCCGAAGCTGCTTCGGGCAGTACAGGCAGAAGGCAAGAAGGTTGTCTGGTCCTGTGATCCGATGCACGGCAATACCAAGACGTCGAATAGCGGCCTCAAGACGCGGCCATTCGACCGGGTGCTGAAGGAAGTACGCCAGGTATTTGCCTGCCACCGCGCGGAAGGCACCTATGCGGGCGGTATTCACCTTGAGCTCACGGGCCAGAACGTGACGGAATGCATCGGCGGGGCTGTGGCGATAACCGAAGACAGCCTGTCCTCGCGCTATAACACGCACTGCGACCCGCGCCTAAATGCCAGCCAGTCCATCGAGATGGCTTTCCTGCTGGCTGAAGCCTTGAAGGAAGAGCGCGAGGCGCTGGCCAAGACGGCAGCAGCTTAAGACCGCTTACCCCCAAGACACAAAAAAAGGCGCCCGTTGAGGCGCCTTTTCTTTTTGGTTAGCTGCGGCTGGCGAAAGCAAGCCGGACGGCGAGCCCGCCAAATACGCTGGCCAGCAAATATTTGGGCCACCGGCCAAAACCACCACCGCGGGCCAGCCGGTCACGCAGGTGGCCGCTGGCCAGGATCACGGACCCATTAACCACAAGCCCCACTAGATTGAGGATGGTCACCAGCACAAGGGTTTGCATCACCACCGAGCCGGCTTCCGGGTTGAGGAACTGTGGGAACAGCGCCAGCATGAAAAGCGCCATCTTGGGGTTCAGCAGATTCGTTAGCAGCCCCTGGCTGAAAATACGGCGTTTGCGCACGCGCGGCGCCTCTGCGGGGGCACCTGAGCCGGTATCCTTGGCCCTGAGTGTATGCCACGCCAGATACAGAAGGTAGGCCGCGCCCGCAAAGCGCACCGCGTCATAGGCGGCAGGCACAAGTACAAAGAGTTGTGCCAAGCCAAACGCGACCATAAGCGCGTGGCAATAGCATCCAACGGCGATACCGGCATAGGTCAGGAACCCGGCAGACTTGCCCTGGCTGACACTTCGGGAAGCGATTAAAAGCATGTCCGGCCCCGGCGTTATAGTAAGCGCAAGGCTGGCGGCGGAAAATAGAAGAAGAGTGGAAAGGTCCGGCATAAATAATTCCTTTAAAATCAAGCCGGGAGTGCAAGATATCAGAGAACGCGAGGTCTGCAAGCAGGATTGATCGCTGGCATGATTTTCTTTGACTTGTCCCGGCCCGCCAAGAGGGGTAAAAGCGCGTCATGACTAATGCTTTATCCATATATCTGGTGCAGATGAACCCAACGGTAGGCGCCATTGCGGCGAACACCGATCTCATCAAGGCCGCCTATGCCCGTGCCCATGCGGCGGGGGCTGATCTGGTGCTGACGCCTGAGCTATCCGTTGTGGGGTATCCGCTCGAAGATCTGGTGCTGAAACCCTTCTTCGTTCGGTCTGCCATGAAGGCGGTTGATGATCTGGCTGCCATGACGGCAGGCGAGGGCATGCCGGGCCTGATTATCGGCAGCCCATGGTATGACGGGGAAATGCTCCATAACGCCGTCCTGCTACTGGAAGGCGGAGAGATTACCGCCATTCGCTACAAGCATGACTTGCCAAACTATGGCGTGTTCGATGAAAAGCGCGTGTTCAAGCCTGGCGCGCCAACGGTGCCCATGGATTTCCGCGGTTTCCGCCTTGGCGTGATGATCTGCGAGGATATGTGGTACCCGACCATCGCGAATAACCTGAAGGATCACGGCGCTGAAATCCTGTTGGTGCCCACGTGCAGCCCGTTTGAGCTGGATAAGCACCCTGAGCGCATTGTGCATGCCCGCAACCGCGTGGATGAAACGGGGCTGCCGCTGGTGTTCTGTAATGAGATGTGCGGCCAGGACGAGCTGGTGTTCGAGGGCGGCAGCTTCGCCATGAATGCCGATGGCAGTGTGCCGGTGCAGATGGCATTCTGGACAGAGGCGGAACTGCTGACCGAATGGACACGCGCAGACGCGGGCCTTGAATGCACGACAAGCTATCAGCTCGAGATGCCGGACCACTTCACCAGCATGTATCAGGCGATGGTGCTGGGGCTGAAAGACTATGTTCACAAGAACCGGTTCCCTGGCGTTATCCTGGGGCTGTCGGGCGGGATAGACAGCGCGCTCAGTGCTGCAGTGGCGGTGGATGCGCTTGGGGCAGACAAGGTTCACTGTGTGATGATGCCGTCGCGCTACACGTCGGGCGAAAGCCTCGGCGACGCGGAAGAATGCGCCAAGGCGCTGGGCGTCCAGTATGACGTGATCGCGATCAAGCCGGGCGTTGAGGCGTTTGAAGAGATGCTTGCTGATGTCTTCAAGGATACACAGTCAGACACGACTGAAGAGAATATCCAGTCGCGCCTTCGGGGGCTTGTGCTGATGTCGCTCTCTAACAAGTTCGGCAAGATGGTACTGACCACGGGCAACAAGAGCGAGATGAGCGTGGGCTACGCCACACTCTATGGTGACATGTGCGGTGGCTATAGCGTTCTCAAAGACGTCTACAAGCTGGATGTGTTTGCCTTGTCCCGCTGGCGCAACGAGAATGTACCCGTTGGCGGGCTGGGCCCTTCAGGGGAGGTTATCCCCGTGAATATCATCACCAAGCCGCCAACCGCGGAGCTTCGGGAAGACCAGAAGGACGAAGACAGCCTGCCGCCCTACGAAGCGCTGGATGACATGCTGCGCTGTCTGGTGGACGAAGAAATGTCGGTTGATGAGATTGTTGAACGCGGCCACAGCGCATCAGAGGTTGCACGAATTGAACACCTGCTGTACATCGCCGAGTACAAAAGGCGCCAGTCGCCTCCGGGCGTGAAGATCACGCGCAAGAATTTTGGCCGGGATCGCCGCTACCCCATCACCAATGGGTTCAGAAGTGCCCGGAAAACAAAATAAGTTATACATACAGGCCGTCAGGCCCAGACAATTGGATAAAGACAATGACTGTTAAGGTTCGTTTTGCCCCGTCACCCACGGGCAAGCTTCATGTGGGGAATATCCGTGCTGCACTCGTGAACTGGCTGTTCGCGCGCCAGCAGGGTGGCACCTTCGTGCTGCGTATTGACGATACGGACCGCGAGCGGTCAACGCTTGAGAATGAAGAAGCCATCAAGGCAGACCTGACGTGGCTCGGCCTCAAGTGGGATGAAACCTTCAAGCAAAGCGACCGTTTTGACCGCTACAACGAAGTGGTTGAAAAGCTGAAGGCTGAAGGCCGTCTTTACCCATGCTACGAGACAGCCGAAGAGCTTGATATGAAGCGCAAGATCCAGATGGGTCGCGGCAAACCGCCGGTCTATGACCGGGCGGCGCTGGACCTGACGGAAGAAGACAAGGCGAAGTTTGAAGCCGAGGGCCGCAGCCCGCACTGGCGTTTCAAGCTGATCACACCTGCGCGCGTCGACTGGACGGATATGATCCGCGGTGATGTGTCGATCGACCTCGAGGCGCTCTCTGACCCGATCCTGATCCGTGAAGACGGTTCGTTCCTCTATACGCTGCCAAGCGTGGTCGATGACGTGGATTACGGCATCAGCCACATTGTGCGCGGTGAAGACCATACGACGAACTCGGCCGTACAGACGCAAATCTTTGAAGCCGTGGGCGGCAAAGCCCCCCAAATGGCGCACTTTGCGCTACTGACCGGCAAGGGCGGCGAGGGCCTGTCGAAGCGCCACGGCGCCATGTCCATTGAGGAATACCGAGATGAAGCGGGCATCGAGCCGATGGCGATCATCAGCCTGTTGGCCCGTGTGGGAACAAGCGAGCCGATCGAGCCGTTTGTTGACCCGCAGCCGCTGATCGACGGCTTCGATTTCGGCAAGTTCGGTCGTGCAACCGCGAAGCTTGATCCGGCAGACCTTGATGTGCTGAATGCCAAAATCCTGCACATGACACCATACTCGATGGTTGCTGACCGCCTTGATGGTGTGAGCGAGGACATGTGGCTGGCGCTGCAGCCCAACATCAACAAGCTTGCTGACGTGGCTGAACTGAAGAAAATCATCGATGGCCCAGTTGAGCCCAAGATTGAAGATGCCGACCATATTGCCAAGACGCTTGAACTGCTGCCTGCGGGCGAGTTGACAGCAGACAGCTGGCAGGCCTGGACCGGTGCGATCAAGGAAGCAACCGGCGCCAAGGGCCGTGCGCTCTTCATGCCGCTGCGTCAGGCACTGACAGGGCAGGATCACGGCCCGGATATGGGCATGCTGTTGCCGCTGATCGGCCGCGACAAGGTTGTGGCGCGTCTCTCTGGTCAGAGCGCATAAGGGGGCTACAGTGACCGAGATCAGGGTCTACAACACGCTGGCACGCGAGAAACAGGTTTTCACACCCATCGATCCGCAGAATGTTCGCATGTATGTGTGTGGGCCGACGGTCTATGACTATGCCCATATTGGTAATGCGCGCCCGGTCGTGGTGTTCGATATGCTGTTCCGGCTGCTGCGCCATGTGTATGGCGAAGGCCATGTGACCTATGCCCGCAATATCACCGATATTGACGACAAGATCATGGACCGCGCGGTCAAGGACGGTAGCTCCATCAAGGCTGTATCGGCGAAATACGCCAAGATCTATCAGGAAGACATGCGCATGATGGGCGCGCTGGACCCGACGATCCAGCCCAAGGCGACCGAGCATCTGCCTGAGATGATCAAGATGATGCGCAAGCTGATTGAGGATGGTCACGCCTATGAGGCGGAAGGCCATGTGATGTTCAACGTGCCGTCCATGGAAAACTATGGGGCGCTTTCGCGCCACAGCCGGGATGAGCTGGTGGCCGGTGCCCGTGTGGAAGTGGCACCCTACAAGCGCGATCCTGCGGATTTCGTTCTGTGGAAGCCGTCATCGGATGATCAACCGGGCTGGGGCAGCCCCTGGGGCCGCGGTCGTCCGGGATGGCACCTTGAATGCTCCTGCATGATCGAGAAGCATCTGGGCGAGACCATCGATATTCACGGCGGCGGGCAGGATTTGATTTTCCCGCACCATGAAAATGAGATTGCGCAAAGCGAATGCTCGCACGGCAAACAGTTCGTGAACTATTGGATGCACAATGGCTACCTGACGGTGGACGGCGAGAAGATGTCCAAGTCGCTTGGCAATTTCCATACAGTGCACGACCTGGTGAATGAATTCCCTGGCGAGGCACTGCGCCTTAGCTTGCTGACAGCCCATTACCGACAGCCGGTTGACTTCTCGCTCGATAGCACGCGTGAGCAGAAGCGCCGCCTGGATCGCTGGTACCGCATCACGGACGGGGTTGAGGCAGCGTCGGAGGTTCCTGCCAGTGTGATCGAGGCGCTCGCGGATGACCTGAACACGCCGAAGGCGATTGCCGCACTGGATGCCCTTGCAGCACCCGAGACCGCAGCTGAGCTGAAGGCCGGGGCGCAGTTCATGGGGCTGTTGACGCAGGACGCAAGTGGTTGGTTTCAAAGCTTTTCCGATGAACAGTCTGCCTGGATCGACGCCAATACGGCCAAGTATAACGAAGCTCGCGCCGCCAAGGATTTCGCCACAGCCGATGCCCTCCGCGATGAAGCCACAGCCCTTGGCCTGGTGATCGAAGTTGGCCCTGACGGCGTCAAATGGCGCAAGGCAGACTGATGCCAGAGATGACTCAACAGCCTGCCATGATCCTGGTGCGTCCGCAGCTCGGCGAAAACATCGGCAAGGCGGCGCGCGCCATGCTGAATTTTGGCTTGACGGAAATGCGCCTGGTGGCGCCGCGTGACGGCTGGCCGAACCCGGCGGCAGGTCCGGCGGCTGCAGGTGCAGATATCATCCTTGATCAGGCGAAGGTTTTCGACACTGTCGAGGAGGCCGTAGCGGACTGCAACCATGTGTATGCCGCAACAGTGCGCGACCGGGACATGCCGAAACCGGTGGTGACCCCGCGTGAGATGGCGGCCCAGATGCACAGTTACGCCAAGGGTGGCGCCAAATCCGCGATCCTGTTTGGCCCGGAACGTTCTGGGCTCACGAACGATGATGTGGTGTTGGCGGATACGGTCCTGACCGTGCCGGTGAACCCCGAATTCGGCAGCCTCAATCTGGCGCAGGCGGTGATTTTGGCCGCCTATGAATTCCACGCGTCGGCTGACCGCACGCCGGTCTACCAATCCGCCCACGCTGATCCCATGGCCAACAAGGATGAGCTCCTTGGCCTGATGGAGCATATGGAAGGCGAGCTGGAGAAACGGGGCTATTTTCGATCTGAAGGCAGACGGAACCCGCTGCGCCGTACGCTCCGGAATCTGGTCCAGAATGCTTCATTCTCCCGTCAGGAAGTCCACACGATGCGCGGCATTATCAAGTCGCTGGCAAGACCACCACGGGATAACGAATAAGTCGTTCATCTGTCATACAGCGTTTCCTTTGCTATAATAGTGTGGCACAGAAGGTGCGTCGTAGAACGAGGAGGACCTATGTCTGGGATTGGCGCAACGCTTGCCATCATGATGATGCTGTTTCAGGGTATTGACGAAACCGGCACGGCCGTCGCTCGGCCAACGGGCGAAGTTCACCTGAATGAGGCCACAGGCAGCTATTTTCAGGTATTCGAGTTTTACGGCAAACCGCCGCACACCTGGCGGCATGCCAAGCGCATGGTGCGAGGCTACGTTTACGAAGGCCGGGAAGGGCAACTTGCCACTATCAAGGATGTGGAAACCCACTATTTCCTTCTGTTGAATTTCCCGATGATCCGCACAAGCCCCATGTGGATCGGTCTAAGCGCGACGTGTAATGACACCGCAGACCTGGCCTGGGTGGATGGCGCCAAGCTGGTGGACCAGTCTTTCCGGGGCTTTGGCGATGGCGCGCTGAGGGAAATCAGCCGAACCTGCCGAGGGCGCAAGGATACCGGGATGGAAATCCCAATCTTCTATGAGCCCGACGCCTTCGGCGTACGCTGGCAGATGGGCAAGCCAGGCCAAAACCTGACTTTCATGATGGTTGAGTTCCCTAAGCCTGAGGAAGGTGCGGCAGACGAGGGTGACAAGGAATAGCTTTCGCTATTCCAGAAGCAGTTTTGCTGCCATCGGTGCGAAGTAGGACAGCACGCCGTTCGCGCCCGCCCGCTTGAAGGCCAGCAGCGATTCCATCATCACCGCATCCTGATCAAGCCAGCCATTCTGTGCGGCAGCCATCAGCATCGCATACTCGCCTGAGACCTGATAGGCGTATGTGGGCACGCCGAACGTGTCTTTCACATCGCGCACGATATCCAGATAGGGCATGCCGGGCTTGACCATCACGCTATCCGCACCTTCAATGATATCCTGCTCAACTTCCCGCAGGGCCTCGGCGCGATTGGCCGGGTCCATCTGGTAGGTTTTCTTGTCGCCCTTGAGGGCGCCTTTGCTGCCAACCGCATCACGGAAGGGCCCATAGAAGGCAGATGCATATTTGGCGCTGTATGCCATTACCTGCACGTGCTGGAAGCCAGCCTTGTCGAGTTCGCCCCGGATTGCACCGATGCGGCCATCCATCATGTCCGAAGGCGCGATAATGTCTGCGCCGGCTTCAGCCTGCAAGACGGCTTGCTGTACAAGAATACCAACCGTTTCATCATTCAGGATCACACCATCTTCCACCAGACCGTCCTGACCATGGCTGGTGTATGGGTCCAGCGCGACATCAGCGAGAATACCAACGCCCGGCACCGCATCCTTGATGGCCCGCATGGCTGTGTTGATCAGGTTGTCCGGGTTCAGGGCCTCATCCCCGCGTTCGTCGCGTTTGCCCGTTGGCGTGTTCGGGAACAGGGCAATGCAGGGGATGCCCAGGCTTTCGGCCTCGCGTGCGGCTTTCACCGCTTCATCCACAGACAGCCGGTTCACGCCCGGCATGGACGACACGGGTTCCACCACGCCATTGCCTTCGCGCACAAAAATCGGCCAGATCAGATCGTCGACCGAGAAATGGTTCTCCCGCACCATGCGGCGGGACCAGTCTGTGGCGCGGGGACGACGGAGACGGGTGGACGGAAAACGGGCTGTCATAAACATATCCTTACAGAAATTTTCGCGCATCTTAGGCACGCAAAATATGGTTTGTCACGGCTTGCTGTAAATTTGGTACAATATGTCGCGCTGTGCCCTGGTTTGCCT
>JBNKYQ010000122.1:0-9019 GCA_050300975.1 Kordiimonas sp. | reverse complement strand
CCTGAGACTAGCGGTCCGCCCCTTTGTTAGTTGCCTAGGTCCATGGTGGATCAGAGCTTTTATGGGGGGACTTTCCCTTATCGGGGCAAGCTTATCCGATGTCAGAGTGATCATGATGATTATGCATGTTCTCATGGTGAAGTCGCTATGTCAGGCAGTGATGGGACGGGTCCCAGTACTCAAATGTCTGATGTCAGGCGTTAAAAAAGCCGGTGCGGGTTCATAGTCGAGATAGTTGAATCCGCTTCTCCCAAGATGTCGGCCAATATGCTGGGCGAAACAACTTCCCCCTGACGCGATCTTGGCTTCATGTCCGATGGCAAACTTGGCTTCATACAACTCAGATAGATCAAAAAAGGATTTGTCAGAGATGCTCTTTTTCCAAAAAGCCTTTGGAGGTTGGTCCACGTAGGGATGTGACATGTCAAAAACTCTATAAGAGAAGGAATTATCTTTTGAGAAGAGAAGAGATTATCTTTTGAGGCGTTGTTATCACACGATGTAAATTAAATCAAAACTTTTGACCTCAGGCCTTCAACACTTCCATGTTGCAAAAAACACCCAAAAGAAAACCACCGGCAAGACCGGTGGTTTTACGATAATTGATCGAGTGATGAGATTGTTGCCGACTAGCCGTCAAGCTTTGGCTTCAGGAGCTGGTTCACCATGCCCGGGTTGGCCTTGCCGCCAGTGGCTTTCATCACCTGACCCACGAAGAAGCCAATCAGCTTGTCCTTGCCGGCCCGGTACTGCTCAAGCTGGCCTGGGTTGGCAGCGATCACTTCGTCGATGATCTTCTCAATCTCGCCGGTGTCGGAAACCTGCTTCAGGCCCTTCTCTTCGACGATGGCTTCTGCGTCCTTGCCGGTTTCGAACATGATCTCGAACACATCCTTGGCAATCCGGCCAGAGATGGTGCCGTCCTCGACAAGTGCCAGGAGGTCAGCCCCCTGCTTTGCCGTTACCGGGCTTTCGCTCACGGACTTGCTGGCTTTATTGAGAGCACCGAACAGGTCACCCATCACCCAGTTGGAGGCCTTGGCAGCGAGCTTCTGGGCAGGCTTGCCCGTCTTCGCGGCCAGCGCCGAAAGCAGCTCTTCAAAGAAGTCGCAGGACTCTTTCTCGCCCACAAGCACGCTTGCGTTATAGTCAGACACACCCAGTTCCTCGACGAAACGGGCCTTCTTGTCGTCTGGCAGTTCCGGAAGGCTCTCGCGCGCGGCTTCGATGAAGGCATCATCGAACTCGACCGGCAGCAGGTCTGGATCCGGGAAGTAGCGGTAATCGTGCGCTTCTTCTTTGGACCGCATGGACCGCGTTTCACCCTTCGTGGGGTCAAACAAGCGCGTTTCCTGGTCCACAACACCGCCGTCCTCGATCAGGTCGACCTGACGCTGTGCTTCATATTCAATCGCCTGACGCACGAAACGGATGGAGTTCACGTTCTTGATTTCGCAGCGCGTGCCAAGCGGATCACCCGGCTTGCGTACGGAAACGTTCACGTCAGCACGCATACTGCCCTGTTCCATGTTACCGTCACAGCTGCCGATATAGCGCAGGATGGTGCGCAGCTTCGTCAGGTACGCGCCAGCCTCTTCAGGACTGCGCATATCCGGCTTGGATACGATTTCCATCAGCGCAACGCCGGACCGGTTAAGGTCAACGTAGGTCATCTGTGGGTGCTGGTCGTGCATGGACTTGCCCGCATCTTGCTCAAGGTGGATACGCTCCACGCCTACGTCCTTCGTGCGGCCTTCGCCAAGGTCCAGCGTCACTGTGCCCTCGCCCACAATCGGGTGCTTGAACTGGCTGATCTGGTAGCCTTGCGGCAGGTCGGCATAGAAATAGTTCTTGCGGTCAAAGACAGAGAATTTGTTGATCTGGGCGCCAAGGGCCAGCCCCGTACGCACCGCCTGACGGATACATTCCGCATTGATGGTTGGCAGCATGCCGGGCATGGCCGCGTCAACGAGGGACACTTGCGCGTTTGGCTCTGCGCCGAACTCGGTGGATGCACCGGAAAACAGCTTGGCGTTGGAGACGACCTGGGCGTGAACCTCAAGACCGAGGACAACTTCCCAATCACCAGTTGCGCCTTGAATACGATAATTGCTCATGACGCTTACCTCCACCACTCTGTAGGTTTGGCCGTAAAGTTCGCGGCCTCTTCCATAACACCCGATACTTTCAACACGGTTTCTTCATCCCATGGCTTACCAAGGATCTGCAGGCCAAGCGGCAGACCGTTAGCGTCAAGCCCTACTGGGACGCTGGAACCCGGCAGGCCCGCAAGCGACGCCGGTACGGTGAAGACGTCATTGAGGTACATGGCGATCGGATCGTCAGACTTTTCGCCCGGCGCGAATGCAGCCGAAGGTGCCGTTGGTGTCAGGATCGCGTCAACCTTCTCGAACGCCTTTTTGAAGTCGTTCGCGATCAGTTGGCGGACCTTCTGCGCTTTCAGATAGTAGGCGTCGTAGTAGCCAGCGGACAGCACATAGGTGCCGATCATGATCCGGCGTTTCACTTCATCGCCGAAGCCAGCCGCGCGGGTTGCTTCATACATGTCCACAAGGCCACCGCCCTGAACCGTTTCCCGCAGACCGTAGCGAACGCCATCATAGCGCGCCAGGTTCGAAGATGCCTCAGCAGGCGCAACGATATAATAGGTCGGCAGCGCATATTTGGTGTGCGGCAGGTTGATGTCGACAACTTCCGCGCCAGCGGCTTTCATCCACTCAATGCCCTGGTGCCACAGCGCTTCAATCTCGCCCGGCATACCGGCCAGATGATATTCCTGCGGAATACCGATCTTCATGCCGCGGATGTCGCCGGTGAGCGCCGCTTCAAAGTTTGGCACCGCCATGTCAACGCTGGTGCTGTCTTTCACGTCGAAGCCCGAGATGCTCTCGAGCATGATCGCCCCGTCGCGCACGGTGCGTGTGATCGTGCCAGCTTGGTCAAGCGAGCTTGCGAACGCCACCATGCCATAGCGCGAACAGCGCCCGTAGGTTGGCTTGATGCCAAATGTGCCAGTGAAAGACGCAGGCTGGCGGATCGAGCCGCCCGTATCGGACGCGGTCGCACCCATAGCCGCAAAACCGGCAACAGACGCCACAGAACCACCAGAGGAGCCGCCAGGAACCGTGTCGGTGTCACCGCGGCGCCATGGGTTTTTCACAGGGCCATAGAAGCTAGTCTCGTTCGACGAGCCCATGGCGAATTCGTCCATATTGAGCTTGCCGAGCATCACAGCCCCATCGTCCCACAGTTTCTGGGAAACGGTGCTTTCATATTCAGGCTTGAAGCCGTCCAGGATGTGCGAGCATGCCTGCGTGTGCACACCTTTGGTCGCGAACAGGTCCTTGATGCCAACCGGAATACCGGTCATGCCCTTTTGTTCGCCTGCCTTGATTTTGGCATCCGCCTTGTCAGCCATCTCAAGCGCCATCTCAGGCGTCTTGGCGACATAGGCATTGAGCGCGTCAGCCGCATCAACAGAAGCAATATGGGCTTCCGTCAGCTCGCGCGCAGTAATCTCGCCTTTTTTCAGAAGGTCGCGGGCGTCCGCGATCGTCAGTTTGGTCAAATCTGTCATAGCCGCCCCCTACTCGATTACTTTTGGCACGGCGAAGAAGCCATACTCGGCGTTCGGCGCATTCTTCAGCACGCTTTCCTGCTTGTCGCCGTCAGACACTTCGTCTTGGCGCCAACGCAGCTTTGCGTCCACCACGCTCGACATCGGCAGGATGTCATCTGTGTTTACTTCGTCAAGCTGCTCCACCCACCCAAGGATGTTGTTGAGCTCGCCCGCCAGGGGCTCCAGCTTGTCTTCTTCAATTTTGATGCGCGCAAGCCGCGCAATTTTGGCAACGGTTGCCTTATCAATATCCGACATGAAAATTCCTATGATACTAGCCAGGAAAATGCGTGAAATCAGCGCGGAACTTAACGCCTGACAACCCTGTGAGCAAGGGCTTATACGCCCTTTGGTGCAGATTCTGCACCTATGACCGTCAACGACAACCAGCCAGACCGTCAATCGAGTGGATCAAGGCGCACATATGAGAGAAAAAGGTTGACCGTTTCGCCGTCGGCTGAGAGCGGGACATAGAGGATATGAAGCCGTACCGGTGGCTCCACATGCCGCTCGTCGCTTACCCCAATTACCGGGGACTTGATATCGATCGCATGCTGCATCGACGCGATCACCCTGGCCGCCACGTCGGGCTGGTGCACTTCGCGCACGCGCTTGTGGGTAATCTCGCTATATGCACCAGCCACGGCGCTACCATGCAGGGTTACCCGGGCATCGTCCATCCGGCCATCGCCGCCCCATATGGGTTCCACCAAAGATATCCAGGGCAGATAAGCTTTAAGGGCAACTGGGGAGACATCTTTTTTCTGATTGAACAGGCGTGTGCCACGACAGGTTTCGAAATGCTTCAGGATCGCCGTGAAATCATCACCGAAAACCGGCGCGCCCTTGGCTGGATAGAGCGTATACGCCCCATCCCCATATCCTTCCTTCCAACCGATCAGGTCTGTTGTAGAATCAAAAGAAGATATGCTGGCCTCCCTGAGCCCCCCGCCGTTGCGTCACAGCAGGTCCTCATTAAAAGTGCCTAATCCGCCGCATTCTTGCAACTATCCTTTTCATTGCCCGACTGAAAACCGCAAGAATCGACTTGCATTCCACCCAGCAAAGCGCCCAAATCGCCATACAGCAGAATGTGGGGAAGGCCTTGAGCGACCAAATCATCATCCGAGAAGCTGAATTGTCCGACGCCAGGGCACTGAACGGCTACATCAGGCAAATATACAGCGACGCCAGCCACCTCATCACCCAGGCATCCGAATTTCGCATGGGACATTGGAAACAGCGTTTCTGGATCGCCCGAAAGCTCAGCAGTCCTTATGAAGTCTGCCTTGTCGCGACGGTCGGCGATAAGATTATCGGCATGCTGGATAGCTGGACAGACCGCAGGCATCGCGTGCGACACTCTACTTGTTTTGCTATGAGCGTGGAAAAAGACTGGCGCGGGCGCCGCGTGGGTAAAAAACTGCTTTTGCATTTTATCGATTGGGTGCAAAAACATGAAATACTTGAGCGGATCGAGCTGCATGTCCATAGCGATAACGATGCAGCCATCGCGCTCTATAAAGCGGTTGGTTTTCAACAGGAAGGCATCAGGAAGGATGCTGTCCGCTACGAAGACGGCAGAACCGTTAATGACCATATCATGGCCTTATGGCCATCACGGACGATAAATCCGACCTAACCAAGGGGTGAAGGCCATTATGGCAAAACATAAAACAGCACCGGCGGCGAAGTTCCTGTTGGCGATCGCCATTGTGATCGTCCTGATCCTGATTGGCGGCATCATCCTGACCCAAAACCAGGCTGCGGTGCTGAAGCTGGCCTTCGTGCCGTCGCATGAAATCGCGGACGAAGAGGCTACGCCTAGCCCCGACTATACAACGACAGAGGCATGGGCCGCGCTTCCGGGCAAAACATCGAGCGCCCAAATGATGCCTGAAGGCGTGATGCGGACCGCCATGCTGCCGGAAGTCGATGTTTTCTATATTCACCCGACCACCTACCTGAACAAGGAGCGCTGGAATGCGCCTTATGACGGCGATGAAGACGCCATGCGCTGGACCAATAATTTCGCTCTCAGGTATCAGGCCAGCGCGTTCAACCTGGCCGGGCAAATTTACGCACCGCATTACCGGCAGGCGACCTTCGGGGCCTTCTTTGACGACAGCGGCCAAGGCGTACAGGCCGTATTGAATGCCCACAGCGATGTGCTTGCCGCGTTCGATAATTATATTGCCATCAAAAACAATGGCCGGCCCTTCATCATCGTGGGCCACAGCCAAGGGGCGCTGCATGCGCTCCTTTTGCTCGGCGAACGCGTCGCACCAACCAACCTCAAGGACCGCATGGTCGCGGCCTATATCATCGGCTGGCCGGTGAGCCATGAAGGCGACCTGGCGATTCTGCCAGGAATTGATGCCTGCCAATCCAGAACCGACACGGCGTGCGTTGTATCCTACCAAAGCTTTGACAAGGAAGGCGATGCGGCGCCGCTTCTGAAGGTTATCGCATCAACCCCCGGCCTAAACGGCAAACCACGCGGCGGCACGAAAATCCTGTGCACCAACCCGCTCAACTGGAAAGTGGACGGGGAAGCGGCCAAGGCCGCCAACCTGGGCGCCATCGAACTGCTTCCTGAAGCTGGCCCGATTGCTGAACCTGTGCCTGCACTGACTGGTGCAAAGTGCGGTAAAGACGGCATTCTGTATCTGACCCGCCCACCGAAAGGGTCCTGGGCCGAATACCAGATGGCCGGCGGCAATTATCACACCTATGACATCAATCTCTTCTATATGAACCTGCGGCAGAACGCGGCGGAACGCGCCAGCGCATGGCTGGAGACGCACCGGTGAGCCAGCAGGTTTCCATATCCGAACTCAAGGCCCGATTGAAGCCGCGGCAGCGCCTACTGGGCATGGACCCGGGCACCAAGACCATCGGCCTCGCGCTTTCGGACACCACGCTAATGATTGCCACGCCGATGGAAATCATCCGGCGCAAGCGCTTCAAGGATGACGCCGCCCGCATTCGCCAGATCGTCGAAGAACAGAATGTTGGCGGCTTTGTGATTGGCTGGCCAGTGAATATGGACGGAAGCGAGGGCCCACGCTGCCAGTCCGTGCAGGCCTTTTCCGAAAATCTGGCGAAGGTTTTCGACCTGCCGCAGACGTTATGGGACGAGCGCTTGTCCACAAGCGCCGTTGAACGCACGCTTCTGGAGGCCGACAGCAGCCGCGCCAAGCGCAAGGATGTGATCGACAAGATGGCGGCCGCCTACATCCTGCAGGGAGCCCTGCATGCGATTTGAGACCAACCTCACAGCCGAAGACGGCCCCAATATCGACCACCTTTTACGCACGGTCTACCCAACCGAGTTTGAGGCCCATCTGGTGGAAAGCCTGCGCACGCGCCGTGTTATGGCAGCGGAACACGGCTTGTGGGACCATGGCGCGCTTGTGGGGTATCTGGCCTATTCGCCCGTCACAATAGAAGGCGTGGACACGAAGCGCCAGATCCTGGGTGTTGGCCCCATGGCCATCCATAACGATTACCAGGGCAGCGGCCTGGGTATTCGACTTCTGGAAGAAAGCCTGAAGGAGGTGGATGCAGACGCGCTTGTGTTGCTGGGTCATACAGCCTTCTATGAAAAGGTGGGCTTCAAACCCGCCAGCGACTTTGGCCTGACCTTCAGCGACGATCCGGACCAGAATGCCGCCTTCATGGCCCTTGAATGCTGGCAAGGGGCACTAGAAGGCCTGTCTGGCCGCGTTGAATATGACCGAAAATTCTATGATGAATAGCGGGACATAGCATGTCGGCACGCCCCAGCAAAACACCCCTGCCCGGTCGATCGGTCAAGGGATCGAAAACCGGCCGCCCGATTATGGCAGCGCTGGACCTCCTGGGCCGCCGCTGGGCGCTCAGGGTCATCTGGGAACTCAGGCACGGCCCGGTTGGTTTCCGCGCCATGCAAGCCCGCTGTGACGGCATGTCCCCCAGCGTCCTGTCGACCCGCCTGAAGGAACTTGCCGAAGCCAAGCTGATCGTCGCCACAGAAGACCAGCAGTGGCAGCTGACAGACCTAGGGGCTGGACTTACCGAGGCGATTGCACCGCTCAACGATTGGTCCGAAGCCTGGAAAGACGCTCTCTGAGCCTACCCTAGCCACCCAAAATCCGGCAAAAATCTTACCTCCCTCTTGAAACTCCTTACCTCAGCGCTACTTTTTTAGTATCGATACTAATTTAGAAGCGAAATCACCATGTTCACATACCTTGTTGACCCAATCACCCCGCCCTACGCTCCCGATACCGAAGCAGTCCTGAAAAAATGGATGCCGCCGGGCGCCCCCTTTGACCCGTTGAGTCTTTTTCGAACGCTTGCCCAGTCACCGGCGCTGATGTCCGCCATGCTGCCGCTCGGCGCCTACTTCCTCGGAAGCCAGAGCCCGCTCCCCCTGCGCCTGAGGGAGATCCTTATCCTGCGCACCTGCACCAACAGTGGCTGCGGCTACGAGTGGGGCATCCATGCCAAAGCTTTTGGCCCAAGGGCGAAACTTTCTGAAAACGACATGCTCGCGCTGCATGAAAATGGCGCGAATGACACCCGCTGGACCGTCGAAGAGATTGCCGCAATCCGTCTATGCGATGCCTTGTGCACCGGTCAAAATGCCGATGAAACCATCAAGGCCGAAGCCAGAGAGCATTTCGATAAGGAAAGCCTGCTAGCGATCACTGTACTCACGGGTTGGTACCAGATTGTCGCCAAAGTCGCCAACACCTGCTGCGACGCCCCAGAGACATGGGCCGGCGGCTTCCCGAATGCCCCGGAATAAAAGGCATGGCGCGGCGCATGGGAAATACAGTAGACAAGGTGCTTGCAGGGCACAAATTTTAGCCCTATAAGGCGGGCTTAATGAGCACGCAACCGACCGACACACAGTCCTACCCGCGCGCGGAAGTTTCTCCGCCCTCGGGACACCTTTTCCCTCACAAACATCTGCTAGGCATCTGGAACCTTGATCCCACCGCGATCAAGCATGTTCTTGATGTAGCCGACGCCTATGTCGAGCAGAACAGGCAGCGGCAAAAGTCCTCGCCCAAGTGCGCTGGCCTGACGCAGATCAACCTGTTCTTTGAAAACTCGACGCGGACGCTGATGAGCTTCGAGATCGCCGGCAAACGCCTGGGTATGGAAGTGACATCGATGGCCACGGGCTCAAGCTCGATCAAGAAGGGCGAAACCCTTCTGGATACCGCGGCGACGCTCAATGCCATGCACCCGGATGTGCTGGTGATGCGCCACGCCGACAGCGGTGCGGTGAAGCTTCTGTCCGAGAAAATGGACTGCGCGGTCATTAACGCAGGTGACGGGCGCGCCGAACACCCGACCCAGGCGCTTCTGGACGCGCTGACGATC
>JBNKYQ010000121.1:0-9033 GCA_050300975.1 Kordiimonas sp. | reverse complement strand
CTGCGGCTGATTGTCGTCGTCAGTATCACTACGCTGGGCATCGCTGCGGAAAATGCACCCGACTATAAGATGCGCAAAATGGAGCGCGTCTGCTCAGACAAGACGCCCCATATACCTATCAGACGGGTGCCCCCCCAGTTTCCCCGCAAAGTGCCGCACCAAAACCTTGAAGGATTTGTGGTGGTTGAATTGACAGTAAATCCTGACGGGACAGTTGACCGGGACTCCATCATCATTCTGGACTCTCAGCCAAAAGGCTATTTTGAACGTGCGGCGATAAAGGCGGCGGCCCAGCTTGAATATCAACCGTGTCACAAGGATGGAGTGGCGCAGAAGATCACAGGTGTTAAATACCGCTTCAGCTGGGCAATCGCCGAATAGAACCCATCAGCGCGCCTGGGCCGCGTCGGCGCTGCCTTTTTGCCCCAGCGCTTCATAAACATACCTGTGCAGCTCTTCGCGCAGCGGCACAGCGCCATACGGCAGCAGGTTGGTCATCATCACCACCACCATGTCTTCCTTGGGGTCGACCCAGAAATGGGTATTGGCCATGCCGCTCCAGTAAAAGAGGCCTTCGCTGCCGTAGCCGCCATATTTATCGACATCCTTCACAACGGCAAAATCAAGCCCGAAACCAAGCCCCCGGTCCCCGCCCCATGACGCGGCGGCGGGCGTCGGCAGCTGGTCGGTCGCCATAAGCCGGATGGTCTCAGCCTTCAATATCCGCGTGCCATTGAGCGCACCGCCGTTTGCCAGCATCTGGGCAAAGCGCCAATAATCTGATGTGGTCGAAACCAGGCCGCCACCGCCGGAGAAGCTGGCCGGTTTTTTGGTATAGTCGGGGAAATATGGGTCTATGGTTACCGCAAGCGCACCACCCTCGTCCTGCTTGACCATATCCACAAGGCGTGTCGCCTGCTGCTCAGAGATATAAAAACCGGTGTCGGTCATGCCGAGCGGACCAAAAACCCGGTCCTGCAGAAACTGGTCCAGTGGCTTACCGGACAGCACCTCGATAAGGCGGCCCTGCACATCCACGGCAAAGCTGTAGACCCACTTGTCGCCTGGCTGATACAGGAGCGGCTGGCTGGCAAGCCGCGAAATCCATTCACCCGCCGACAAGCCGTACTCAAGCACACCATTCTTTTTATAAAGCCTGTCAACCGGCGTATCGCCGAACAGCCCGTAGGTCAGCCCCGCGGTATGGCGCATCAGGTCCCGGATGGTGATCTCGCGGTTCGCGGGCACTGTCTCAACCGTACCGTCTTCGCCCTCGGCCTGGAACACCCGGGCACCTTTGAATTCCGGCAGGTAGGCAGAGACAGGATCATCCAGCTTGAAACGGCCGTCTTCATAAAGCGTCATCAGGCCCACGCCAATCACCGGCTTGGTCATGGAATAGATTCGGAAGATGGCATCCTCGCGGAGGGCCTCATCGCCCGCCAGGGTGCGGTCGCCATATGTCTGGAAATGCACAACTTTGCCGTGGCGTGCCACAAGAGTGGTCAGATTGCTGAGCTTGCCGCCTTCGATAAACCCCTCGAAATGGCGGGTCATGGCCTCTAGCGTCGCCCCAGACAGGCCCACATCTTCGGGGGCCGCCACCGGCATATCGCCAGCGCGGGCAGGCACGCCAGACCAGACCACAAAGAAAAAGGCAATCAGGCTCAGTTTTTTCATGTAAAATCCTCCCAGCTCCCTCAGGAGAATAGGGCCAGGACGGCCGGAAGCAACAGGATAGCACCAAAAGCCGCCCAAAATTGTGGCCGATATCCTTAACCGGCTACTAACCTATTACCTGATATGCTTGCGCCAGGTGGGCAAGGCCTGGTTGGGCCAGCTGGCCCTTTTGTCGGGAAAGGGACAAACCGATCGCGTATGACGACGGAAGATTTCGATAAAGGCGTGCTTGAGCGCACCAGCAAATGGCTTAACGGCTGCCGGGGACTATGGCTGCTGTTGGTATGCTGGTGTACCTCATCGCCTGCCCTCGCCGCCGATGTCTATATCGTGGACACGATCAAGCGTGATCATAGCCTGGCGCTGGCCGAAACCCTGAACCAGAGCTGTGTTTCCTGCCGCCCTGTCAAGTATATGGATATGAAAGGCAGCGTGCGGATCGGCAGGCAGATTTCCTATGAACTGGCAAAACTCAAGGCGGAAGACGCCCTTGATCTGGTGATCACCCTCGGCAAGCCCGCCACGCGGATGATCGCCCGCGAGCTGACGGGTGTGCCCATCTTCTATAGCCTCGGAACACCTGATGCTGACCCAGACCGGCACGGGAACGATGTCATCAACCTTGTTGTCCCGCCGTCACCCAAACTGAAGCTGCAGGCCCTGAAAGCCCTTGCCCCGAACATCAAGAATGTCGGCTTCCTGGCCACCAAGGACAGTCTGGACGAAATCAGGGACCCAACGGTTGCGGCAGCGCGCGAGATGGGTATCCAGATCAAATTCTACTATGTCCAGCGCCCCTATGATGTGCCTGTTGGCCTGCGTACCGCCATCCAGGAAATGGACGCGATCATCTTCATCCAGGACCGGGTCGCCATCAACGCGGACACCGTGGAATATATCCTGCAGCTGACGCTTGAAAATCAGGTTCCCACCCTGGTGGACAGCGACAAGCTGGTCGACCGCGGCATGCTCGCAGCCCTCACCGTTGACCCGGTCAGGCTGGGTGAAAAGCTTGGCGGTGCTATCGAACAATACCTTTCAACAGGAGCCCTGCCTGACCTGTCCGACGACCCGACGCTGTATCAGCTGTTGGTCAACCGTGACACGCTTCGCCAGACACCGGATGTTACCGGCGATGCCCCCGCTGGCCTGAAAATGGTGATGCGATGAAGACGCAAAGACGGACATGGGCGCTTAGCCACTGGTTTGCCGACAATCTGACCATCACCCAGCGGGCGATCGGCTTCCTGATCCTGCTGGTTATCTCGGTTGGCGGCTTGCTGGCCGCCGCATTCGTCGTGACTTCATCGCAGGTGTTCAACGATGACCTCATGCGGCGCGGCCAGGCCACGGCAACCGCTGTTGGAAAGAATGTGAAACTTGGGGTACTGGTGCGCGATAGGCTGCTTCTTGAGCAAACGCTCCAGCCCTACCTCCAAGACCCTGATATCAGCTATATCAGTATTCTCGACCCCGCGGGCCAGGTGATCGTCTCCCTGCCCGGAGAGACGAATGAAGAAGATATTGATGCTGCCATTGCGACGCGTGTGGCGCAGTCTGAGGACACTGTGGTCTTGCAGCATGGTCAAGACGGCGAGCAGGACACAGACGGGCTGGGAGCAGGTATGCATATTGGCGCGCCCATCTGGCGGGACCTTCTGACCAACGACAGCGACGACCTGTTCGAAGAAGACCTGATGGCCGACACGGATGAAGCCGGTACGCCCGCCGCGGCCCCCAAGCAGGAGCTGATCGGGGTCGTGCATCTGGGCGTCACAACAGAGCGGGTGCGCGGCAACATCAACGACCTGATCAGGCAGGCCAGCTTCTACGCCGGCGGGCTTGCCCTTCTGGGCCTGTTCATTGGCGCCTGGCTGTTGAAACGCTGGATGAAGCCCCTCCAGACCGTCACCAGCCTGGCGCGTCGTGCCCGTTTCGGCGGACTGCATAAAGAACTGGATGATGAAGTCACGCGCGAGCTACTTGCCAACAGCGAACGCAACAGCCATGACGAGCTGCGTATTCTCCAAAGCGCCTTCGCCGACATGATCCATGAACTGAGGCTGCACCATAAATTGCAGGAAGAGCAGAAAGAGCGGCTAGAGCAAATGGTGGTTGAACGCACCATGGAGCTGACCCACGCGAAAGAAGAAGCCGAGGCGGCCAGCATCGCCAAGTCACGCTTCCTGGCCTCCATGAGCCACGAGCTGAGAACGCCCCTGAATGCTGTGATCGGCTTCTCCGAAATGCTGCAGAAAGACATGGCGGTTACACCGGAACAGACCGCAGAATATCTGGGATACATCTGCGACAGTGGCAAGCACCTCCTGGATATCATCAATGATATCCTTGACCTGTCCAAGCTGGAAGCCGGCCGGTTCGAACTGCAATTCAATGATGCGTACCTAGACAAGATCGTGCAGGAAGCGGTTGCCTATAGCCAGCCGCTGATGGACCGCAAGAACCAGACCCTGCACCTGAAGGTGCCGCCGCTCGAAGTCACGACAGACCCCCGCATCCTCAAGCAAGTGATCATCAACCTGGTGTCGAACGCCGTGAAATTTACCCCGGCGGAAGGCCATATCGCCATTGAGGCGACCGAGCTGGGCGATCTGTTCGAGCTGAAAGTTACCGACACAGGCATCGGCATGAGCGACCAGGAAATTGAACTGGCGATGCAGCCATTCGCCCAGGTCAGCGAACAGATGTATGTCCAGACGGAAGGCGAAGGCACGGGCCTTGGCCTGCCGCTCGTGGAACATTTCATGCTGTTGATGAAAGGCGGGATGAAAATCGAATCCGAAAAGGGCAAAGGCACCACCATCACGCTGACGATACCAATCCACCCGGTTCAGCCGGACGTCCATCATCCGGAAGAAGATTTCGATTATATCTAGCTGACGCCCTGCAACCAGCTACCAAGATGATCAGTCCAGAAAGCTCCAGCTGTCCGCACCATCGAAATGGCGCAACCGCAAGCCCTTGATGTCCGCCGGGTCCGCCAGGCGAATGTTCACGGCCATGCGCGTGCCCGCGGCCTTATCCAGCTCCAGCCAATGAGTGGTGCAGCCGCAGGTTCTGCAGCTGTGGAAAGCCATTGTCTTGTCACCCCAGACATAACTGATAGTGGCGCCTTCCGCATGCTTCAGCACAATCTCGCGTTCGTCCGCATGGGCCCAGATGGTGCCCAGCTTGCGGCAGGCGGAACAATTGCATTCGGTGATCCACTCAAGCGGTTTGTGCACTTCAAACTGAACCGCGCCGCAGTGGCAGCTTCCTTCGATCATCTGTCCCCCCCTTGGCTGATCAGGCAGAAGTATGCCCACCAAGCAGGAACAAAACAAGAACAATTTTACCTGTTGCCTCACCCTGCCCGGTGCCATAGCCTGAGCTGGGGTCTGCTTCAACAGGGGAATATGTCTCATGAAAATCTACCGCTTGGTCGCCGCGCTCGGCCTCACCGTCAGCCTTGCCACCGCCACGCTTGCAGACAGTACCCTATTCAGCTTCGGTCAGACCAACGTTCAGGTCCGCGCGGACAACAAATTCTGCGCCCTCAACGCGACCCATACGTTCGACAAGGCCTGGCTGGATATCCAGATCAAATCAAACGCAGGCAACAATGAAGTCGTGGGCGCCTATCTGTTGTGTGACGAGCTGGAGCAGCAACGCCTGGGCGCCCGTATTTCGAACAGCCGCTGGATCATCCTATTGGCGCCCACCCAGGGCGGCGCAAAAGCGGGCCCCATCAGCGGTTACACCCGCCAGCAAATCGTGGACCTGTTGGCCAAGGAGTTTGACAAGGGCGTGAAGCTGGATGTTGACGCGGTTAACAAGAGCGTCAACAAAGCCACGCGGGAGGTCACAGGCACCGACGACCTGCCGCCGATTGAGATCTCCAGCAGCGGCGCGCCAAGCCTGCTCGCCAAAACCGACACAGGCGTTTTCGCCGGCCTCAAGCTGCAGGTTTCAACCGCGGACGGCCCCGCCTCAATCGGCGCTGTCATCGGCATGACGCTGGTCAATGACCATATGCTTTCGGTCAATGTGTACCGGCATTTCAAAGACCCCAAGACCATCAACATGCTGCTTGGTGAAGCCAGCGTGATGATCGACAAGATTGTTGACTTGAACGACTGATCCGCGCTTTCAGGCAAAAAAACCAGTGCTGGGCAACGGCCCCGCCGCCTGCCCTGTCCTCTGGACCTTTAAACCCATCTCCTGTATCCCCACATGAACAGAAGCCGGCGCGAATGCCGGACCAAAATGAACGACAGCAACGATGGGGGAACATCATGCATCAGGACGCCAAATTCTGGAACCGGGTGGCCGCGCGCTATTCAAAGTCAAAAATCGCTGACATGCCGTCTTATGAGCGAAAGCTTGAGGTCACGCGCAGCTATTTCACGCCCGACATGGAGGTGCTGGAGATCGGCTGCGGCACCGGCACCACGGCGCTTACGCATGCGCCGCACGTACGGCACATTCGTGCCACTGATATCTCTGAGGAAATGATCACCATTGCACGCGCCAAGGCCGATGCGGAAGGCATCACCAATGTCACCTTTGAAGTATCGGCCATTGATGACCTCAAGGTAGAGAAAGGCAGCCAGGATATGGTCATGGCGCATTCGATCCTGCATCTGGTTGAAAACAGGACTGAGGTAATCCGTCAGTGTTTTGACATGCTGAAGCCCGGTGGCCTTTTCGTCACCAGCACCGTATGCCTTATGGACGGCATGGGGTGGGTCAAATTCCTGCTGCCGGTTATGCGCCTTGTACGCTTCGCCCCGCGCGTGGTGGAATTCTTCTCGGCGAAGGAGCTTGAAAAAGAATTCACCGACGCGGGATTTGAGGTGGCCTACAGCTGGTGCCCGGGACCAAAGAAAGCAGCCTTCATGGTGCTCAGGAAACCGGCATAAGCGCCGTCCGCGGAACGCCACACCCCAAAGACCAAACGGACGTGCAATGGACATTCTCCCCAGCTTGGCGGTAAACTGGCCGCCACCATCACGGCTGGGGAGGAAACAGCATGACAAGACCATTGATCACATCGCTTCTGCTTGCGGCCACGCTTGGCGCGGCCACGCCCGCCCTTGCAGAAGGCGACCTGCTGACGGGATACGAGGCCACAGCGTTGGAACAGGAAGTCGCGGCGGTTGAGGCGGCATTCGCCAAAACCATGGCCGACCGGGATTTCGAGGCCTTCGCCAGCTTCCTGGACGCTGAGACGGTTTTCTGGGGCCCGAACGTGCCGGACCGCGGGAAGGAAGCCGTGATGATGCGCTGGCGCCCCTATTATGACGGCGAAGCAGCGCCCTTTTCCTGGAAGCCCGAAACGGTCCTGGTGCTCGCAAGCGGCACCCTGGCCCGCTCAACCGGCCCTGTGATGGCACCGGACGGCCGCGTGGTGGCCTATTTCCATAGCACCTGGCGCAAAAACGCGGACGGCGAGTGGAAGATCATCTTCGACAAGGGCCAGCGCTTCTGCGCGCCTACCCCCGCGCCCGAACAGGCCCAGGAATAGGTGCAGCAATAGCGAGGCTACTCGTAGCGCAGCGCGTGGATCGGGTTTGACCGGGCCACCCGGTAGGCTTGTGTGCCAACGGTGAGCCACGCGATCACCAGCGCCACCACGCCCGCCGCCACAAACAGCACCATGTTCAGATCCACCCGGTAGCTGAAGCGCTCCAGCCAGCCTTCCATCAGGTACCAGGCGATCGGCCAGGCGATCAGGTTGGCCCACAGCACAGGTTTGACAAACTGCCAGCTGAGAAGCTTGAGGATATCCGGAATGCCCGCCCCCAGCACCTTGCGGATGCCCACTTCCTTGATGCGCTGGTCGGCGGCGAAAGTAGCCAGGCCAAACAGGCCAAGGCAGGCGACCATGATGGCAAACACGGAGAAGACAGCAAACACTTCGCCCTGGCGGCGTTCGTTGCTATAGAGCGCTTCATAGTCATCATCGATGAAAGACCGGTTGATCGGCACGTTCGGCACGATCCGGCTCCAGGCCTCGTCGATGGCCTGCAAAGTGGCGCCAAGGTTACTGGTGCGAATATCCAGCACCATGATATCCAGCACCTGATTGCTGGCGAAAAACACCATCGGCCCTGTGCGTTCCTTCAGTGACCGCACATGCATATCCGGGATCACACCCACGATAGTGGCATAGAGCGGCTGGCCCTCACTGCCGTATCCTTCGACCAGCAGCATGTCCCCAACCGCGGCATCGGCAGACGTGAACCCCGCCTTGCGGACGAAGTTTTCCGTCACCACCGCGCTTCTGGTCCAGGGCTCTGTCTTGTCTTCCGGGATCGTCAGCGCATCGCCCGGATGGTCCTCGCTATAGAGCCGCCCGGCAATCGGCTTCACCCCGAACACGTCGAAGAAGTGGCTGTCGATAAAGATCCTGTCGGTATCGACCGAATGTTCCGTGCTCAGGCTTGGTACCTTGATCCCCATGTCGTTATAGAACACCAGCGGGAACGGGTCTGTGGTCAGGCCGGCGCTGATAACACCCGGCACCTTCAAAAGCTCCTGCCGCAATGTCGCCTCGCTGGGCGCAACCTGATCGCTGCTGACACCGGTCAGCGACAGTTTGTGATCCTTGTCAAAGCCCAGGTCCATGGTCTGGATCAGCTGCATCTGGTCATACACCACGCTGGTGGCAATGATCAGGCCGATGGAAATCGCGAACTGGAACACCACCAGCGCCTGGCGGATGCCTGCCGACCCTTTCTTGGAGGCAATGGACGCGCCCAGAAGAAGCGCTGGCCGAAAGCCCGAAAGAAAGAGCGCGGGATACGCCCCACCAAGCAGCCCAAACACCATTGTCAGGCCCACAATCGCCAGGGTCAGCAGCGGTTGATCGAGGAAGGAGTATGAAATTTCCACGCCAAGATAGCTCTGGAAAGGCGGCAAGGCCACCTCCACCAGGGTGAAGGCAAACAGCAGCGCCACAAGGGACGTCAGGACAGATTCGCCCAGGAACTGGACCATCAGTTGGCCGCGGCTGGCGCCCATCACCTTGCGCATGGATACTTCCTTGGCCCGGCGGATCGCCTGCGCGGTGGCAAGGTTGGCGAAATTGATGGTGGCAATGGTCAGAATAAGCGCCGCGACAATGGCGAAATTGATCACGATACGGATATCGCCGATCGGCTTGATCTGCTGAATCTTGTCGCTGTACAGGTGCACATCGCGCACATTGATAAAGTTCAGCACCCGCGTTTTCCGGTAGTCGTCCGCGTCCGACACGGCACCATCCGGTTTGGGGGCCACGGCCACATAAAAGTCTCTGAGGCGCGCTTCAACGCTGCGGACGTCCGCACCGGGATAGAATTTCGCGTA
>JBNKYQ010000120.1:0-9054 GCA_050300975.1 Kordiimonas sp. | reverse complement strand
TGGAAATTCCGGGTGTTGGATGCCCCTTCCGCCTTGACGGTCTTACCCTTGCCAACGCGGGAGTTTTTGGGAAGTGAAAATTCAGCCATTTGTCGTCTCCCTTCCCTTAATAAACCCGAGCCTTAGGCTTGATATATTCGACTTCCTTGGTCAGCGTGTACTCATGTACAGGGCGTTCGCCCAGCTTGACCTTCTGGCCGTCGAACCAGCCTACGGTGTGTTTCATCCAGTTTTTGTCGTCACGGTCCGGGTAGTCCTCATGCATGTGGGCACCACGGCTTTCTTTCCGCGCCGCGGCACCGTGCATCGTCAGGACGGCCTGGCCGATCAGGTTCTGCAATTCGAGCGTCTCAATGAGGTCACTGTTCCAGACGAGCGAGCGATCGTTCGTCTGAAGGTCATCAAAGCCTGATGCCACTTCGTCGATCAGCTTCACGCCCTCAGACAGAACCTCTTCCGTACGGAAGACCGCACAGTTGTTCTGCATCACACGCTGCATCTTCAGGCGCATGTCAGCCGTTGGCGTGGAGCCTTTGGCGTAACGCGCAGCGTCAAGGCGGCCAAGGGCCATTTCCTCGTAGCCTTTCGGCAGCGGTGCCTGGGTCGCGCCCGGTTTGGATATCTCGGCGATCCGGTGCGCGGTTGCGCGGCCGAACACGACAAGGTCGATCAGCGAGTTGGAACCAAGGCGGTTCGCACCGTGAACGGATACGCACGCAGCCTCACCCACCGCAAACAGGCCCGGCACAACGGCGTCTGGGTCGCTCTTGGTTGGGTTGATCACTTCACCATGATAGTTGGTCGGAATACCGCCCATGTTGTAGTGCACGGTTGGGATGATCGGAATTGGTTCCTTGGTCACGTCCACACCCGCAAATACTTTCGCGGATTCAGAAATGCCTGGCAGGCGCTCTGCCAAGAGCGCTGGATCAAGGTGATCCAGGTGCAGGAACATATGGTCCTTGTTCGCGCCAACGCCGCGGCCTTCGCGGATCTCGTTCGAGATGGAGCGCGATACCACGTCACGGGACGCCAGGTCCTTGGCACTTGGCGCATAGCGTTCCATGAAGCGCTCACCCTCTGAGTTGATCAGGATACCGCCTTCGCCGCGCGCACCTTCAGTGATCAGAACACCCGCGCCGTAAATGCCGGTTGGGTGGAACTGAACGAACTCAAGGTCCTGCAGGCCGATGCCCGCACGAAGCGCCATGCCGCCGCCGTCACCCGTACAGGTGTGGGCAGATGTGCATGAGAAGTAAGCCCGGCCGTAACCACCTGTCGCCAGCACCACAGCATGGCTGCGGAAGCGGTGGATCGACCCGTCATCAAGGCACATGGCGATCACGCCGACGCATTTGCCATCCTTCATGATCAGGTCGATGGCGAAATATTCGATGTAGAAGTCGCTGTCGTACTTCAGCGACTGCTGGTAAAGGCCGTGCAACATGGCGTGGCCGGTCCGGTCAGCGGCCGCGCAGGTACGCTGTGCTGGCGGGCCTTCGCCGAATTCAGTGGTCATGCCGCCGAACGCGCGCTGGTAGATCTTGCCTTCTTCCGTCCGGCTGAACGGCACACCATAGTGCTCCAGCTCATAAACGGCAGCCGGTGCTTCGCGCACCATATATTCAATCGCGTCCTGGTCACCGAGCCAGTCGGAACCCTTCACGGTGTCATACATGTGCCAGGTCCAGTGGTCCGGGCCCATGTTGCCAAGGGATGCCGCGATACCGCCCTGCGCCGCAACCGTGTGCGACCGGGTCGGGAATACCTTGGTGATGCAAGCTGTCTTCAGGCCCGCTTCCGCGAGACCCATGGTCGCCCGGAGGCCGGAGCCGCCAGCGCCGACAACAACGGCATCATAGGTGTGTGTTGTAATGGGATATGCGCCCGTCATGATTTATCCCCCAAACGCTATACGAAGAACGGAGAAGATGCTGAGCGCCGCAATGAGCACACAGGCGAAAGTGATCAGGACCATGGTCGCAACCTTGGTGCCCTTGTCGTGCACATAATCCTCGACAATCACCTGCAGCCCGAGGCGCATGTGATATACGAAGTTTGCAACGAACAGGATCACCAGAACGGAGACCAGCGGCTGCTTCAGCCAGGCCACCCATTCGGCGTGTCCCTTGCCGGCGTTGCCGACAAACGAGACGACCATGAAGATCACCAGCGGGATGTTGGCAAGCGCGGTCAGGCGCTGCGTCCACCAGTGGTGCGTACCGTCCTTGGCTGAACCCAGGCCGTGTACTTTGGCAAGTGGTGTTTTCATATCAGTCATGGCTTACATCACCCCCATTACTTTGTAGGCGGCAACCCAGATCACGATTGTCATCACAATCGAGAACACAAAGGTCAGCCGTGCGGATGAGGTGTTGGCCTTCAGCTCATAAAGCTTGCCAGCGTCCATGAACAGGTGGCGAATGCCGCCCGCCAGGTGCTGCATCAGAGCGAAGGTGATGCCGAACAGGACGAGACGCCCGATGATGGAGCCTGCATAGCCCTGTACTTGATCGAAATAGTCGTGCCCTGTCGCCATTGCCACCAGCCACCAGGTAAGGAGGATAGAGCCAAAAGCAAGCGCCACACCGGTTGCCCGGTTGATAATAGACGCTGCCATGTGCCATCCCCAGCGGTATACCTGCAGGTGGGGAGAGAGCGGGCGTTTCACTTGCGCCATGTAAAAATCCCCTGACAAATTATTCTTCCGGCCCAAAACTGGCCGGGCAGAACGAACTTCGTTGGCCTCGCACATGCTGGATGCTGCAGTGCGATAGAATCAGGCATTGTTTTTAACGCCCCAGCCCCCGGTTTCGCAAGGAAGGAATTGGGGAATAAGGGACATTTTTCCTGAGCCAGCCCTATAGTTAGCGTGGTTTTCCAGCTTATCCAGTGGACCACCACTGAAATGACAGGGCTGTCATTGCTTCAAAGTCAACTTCCTGAGGGATTTCGGCGCCAGCGACCATCCAATTCCTGGCGCGCCGTAATCTGTCAGTGGCTGGCATCATATATTCACTTCAAGGCTTGGAACTTGACCTGAACGCAATCAGAGAGGTAATAATTAATCTTAATAGTTGCTTTTCGCTTCAAAAGCAGGAAAAGGGAGAAGCTAATGGAAGACCTGCTCAAGCTTATTCTCGACACGGACGGCTTTTGGGCCATTTTGACAACTACAGCAGGGAGCCTTGTCGCGTTTGCCGATCGCTATTTTGGTGTCAGTCGACACCTGAAAGCATATGAAACTGCTGATATTATCACCGACTTTATAAAGTCAGACAGCATGCTTGACCGTTGGCTGCCATGGCGAAAAGGTCAGAAACAAGCCTTCCAAGAATCCATGACAAGAAACGTCAAGGCCATTGAAGCCCTCAGGCTATTGAAATTGTTGGAGGCGGAAAGTCCACTTGGGAAGGCAAAGGCAGGACACCTTAAAGAACAGCGAGATGCTCTCAAAAGGCGGCAACTATATTTGGCGGCATTCTCTGTGCTTCTTGGCCTTGGAATACTGGAACACTGGCCCAATTATTGGAATGACTGGGACGAGGAAATAGGCTTCATCGCACTTGTTATTGCAGTGGTTTTTTACTTCTGGAGCCAAGCGGCGACATTGAAAAACACAGAAAATGACGAAGCGTCCGCCGACCAAAATGGTGCGAAGGAGCAGCCCGTCAGGCCCGGAAATCTGGATGAAATTCTTAGGTCTAGGCTTTCCAAAACTGAGGGACTCGAGCAACAAGCTTGCGACAATATACGCGAAAGTATTTTCAAAAAGCTCGAGAGCGAGATTTTCGCCCCAGATTAACTTGCGCTGGCGATGGCTTCGGCCATCGCCACCATGCGGCGGGCCTCAACAAGGTGCAGTTCCTCGATCATCCGGCCGTCCAGCACCGCAACCCCCTTGCCCGCGGCTTTCGCCTCATCAAATGCTTCAAGCATGCGGCGCGCGAGCGTAAGCTCTTCTGCGCTGGGCGCGAAGGTGCTGTTGGCCACCTCAACCTGTGCCGGGTGAATGAGCGTCTTGCCGTCGAACCCCAGGTCCTTCGCCTGCCCGCATTCGAAGGCGAAACCGTCTTCATCGCGGAAATTGCTGTAGACGCCGTCCAGGATCGTCAGGTCATTTGCCCGCGCGTGCAACAGCGCAAGGCCAAGGGCGGTGATCACCGGCTGGCGGTCCCGGGTGTGTTTGGCGCGCAGGTCCTTCACCAGATCATTGGTGCCCACCACCCAGGTGGTCAGCCGGTCGCTGGCGGTCGCGATCTCTCCCGCATTCAGGAAACCCTTCGGCGTTTCGATCATGGCCCAGATTTCCATGTCAGGATTGGCACTGTGCCAGGTAATCTCTTCTTCCACTTTATGGATGGCATCCGGGCTTTCCACCTTGGGGATAAGGATGGCGAACGGATGGTTCGGCACCACGGCCTTCAGGTCATCGCGCCACCAGGCGGTGTCCAGCCCGTTGATGCGCACCACCAGGTCCCGCCCGCCATAATCACCGGACGCAACAGCGGCTGCCGCCTGCGTGCGCGCCTCTGCCTTGGCCTCAGGCGCCACCGCGTCTTCAAGGTCAAAGATCAAACCGTCAGCGGGCAGGCCTTTGGCCTTTTCAAGCGCACGGGCGTTTGAGGCGGGCATGAAAAGCATGCTTCTGCGGGGTCGGGCGTTGGCCATCAGATGGTCTCCGGATACAGTAAGGCCCGGCATGATAGCATACCGGGCCCCATGGTCAGCTTGTTACCAACCGCAGGTGCGGTCTTTGTTCTGCTCGTCAAGCCATGCCTTCAGGGGCTCGAAGTAGGCGATGATCGCCTCACCGCTCATCTTGCGGCTGCCGGTGAAGGCTTCAAGTGCTTCCGGCCACGGCTTGGAGGCACCCATTTCCATCATGGCGTTGAATTTTTCGCCAACTTCCTTGTTGCCGTAGATCGAGCACTGGTAGAGCGGGCCAGTCCAACCAGCCTGATCACAGGCCGCCTTGTAGAACTGGAACTGCAGGATGCGGGCAAGGAAATAGCGCATGTAAGGCGTGTTGCCCGGAATATGGTACTTCGCGCCCGGGTCGAACGCGTCCGCCGGACGCTCATTCGGCGCCTTCAGGCCCTGGTATTCCTCGCGCAGCTTCCACCAGGCGTCGTTATACTGGTCTGGCGTCACCTCGCCCGAGAAGACCTGCCAGCGCCACTTGTCAACCATCAGGCCGAACGGCAGGAAAGCAACCTTATCAAGCGCCTGACGCATCAGGGCCGGCACGGGGTCGGTGCTCGCAGGTACCTCGTCAATCAGGCCGATCTGCTTCAGGTAATCCGGTGTCATCGACAGGGCAACCATATCGCCGATGGCTTCGTGGAAGCCGTCGTTGGCGCCGTTCAGGTAAAGCGGGTCCTGGTTCTTGTAGGCGCGCTGATAGAAATTGTGGCCCAGTTCATGGTGCACGGTTACGAAGTCTTCGGCATTGACCTTGGTGCACATCTTGATGCGCACATCGTCCTTGCCGTCGATATCCCATGCGGATGCGTGGCACTGCACTTCGCGGTCGGCAGGCTTCACGAAAAGCGACCGGTCCCAGAAGGTGTCCGGCAGCGGGTCGAAGCCAAGGGAGGTGAAGAAGCCTTCAGCGGTTTTCACCATCTTCTTGGCGTCATAGCCCTTTTCAACCAGCAGGCTGGTGACATCGAGGCTGCTGCCTTCGCTGGCGCCAGGCTGGACCACATCATTGATGTTGCCCCATTCCTGCGCCCACATGTTGCCCAAGAGGTGCGCCGGAATCGGCCCGGTGTCAGAGACAACGCGGTCGCCATAGAAATCCGACAGCTTCGCGCGTACCTGGCAGTGCAACGCGTCATAAAGCGGCTTCACTTCAGACCACAGACCATCAACCATAACCGCGAATTCATCCGGGTCCATGTCGTAGCCTGAGCGCCACATGGCGCCCACATCCTTGTAGCCAAGCTCGCGCGCGCCCGCGTTGGCGATATCCACCATCTGGGCATAATCCGCCTTCATCGGCTTGGAAATCTTGTGCCAGCCGTCCCATGCGGCCAACAGGCGCTCAGGTGTGCGGTCGGACGCGATGATATCGGACACACCGCCAAGCGACAGCGTCTCGCCTTCCATTTCCACCTTGCCGGTGGCGTAGGTGGCGTCAAGGTTCGCCTTGATCCTGGCAAGCTCAGCCGTCTTGGCGGCATCATCCGGTGCCGGCAGCGTCAGCGCGCCCTTCAGGATGTTCATCTTGCGGCGCAGCTCAGCCGGCAGCTCAAGCTTTTCGAACCGCTTGGTTTCATTGGCCAGCTTCACACCCAGAAGGGTATATTCCTCATCGGCTTCCGCCACGATGGCGCTTGTATCGACGGTTACAAAGTTAGCCTGCACCCACGCTTTGCGCTCCAGGCTGGTGCCCGCCTCAAACAATTGTTTCTCGGCGTCCGCCATGAAAGCCGCCGCGTCTTCCACGGTCGGTGCTTTATGTTCTTCTTCAACCGCCTTGTCGTTACAGGCAGCCAGACCAAGCGCCAGCGCCGACATCAGCGCAACACGCGAAATTCCTGATTTAAACTGTGACATGATATCCCCTTTCAAGGCTTTACCGGTATCCCCACACCGGTTCAGCCCTATGGGTCTGACAAATCGCCCCTGATAAGTCAACACGATTGGATCCAATCACTGACGATTCATTAACCATCTTCAAGATATGATCCAAAGTCTGCAGGCACCTGTTTTGAGGAAGGTTGTCAGCAATGGCCGTGCCTGCCCGCACTGACGGGGGTCAGATGGAAATCGTATGACCAAAGAGGCCAATATATCAGCACCGCCCGACGGGCAATTTGACCTGGACAAGATCGCCATTCTGTCCGGCAAGGCCTATTTTGCGGCCCTCACCAAAATGCTGTGCGAAGGCCTGGGCGCGGACATCGCCTTTGTCGGCCTGCTTTCAGACAATCAGGAAGAAGTAAAAACCATCTCCCTGTTCTGGGACGGCGCCCACATGGACTTTCAGACGTGGCCTGTTGGCTCCAGCCCGTTCCTCAAGGCCGCGAAGAAGGATGCCTGCGTCATTCAGGAAGGCGTTCAGGAGCACTTCCCGGGCGATACCATGTTCGGCAAGGAACAGATTGAAGCCTGTGTCGGCTTTCCGCTTATGGACGACCAGGGCATTGCCATGGGAGTTTTGGTGGCCGAAAGCCGACTGAAGCTTGAAGGCAGCAGCCTGACGGACGGCATGCGCGCCGCCCAATGCCGCACACAGGTGGAGCTCAGGCACTATAAGTCCATGGACACGATGCGCGAGACCTTGAGCCAGGCGCTTCTGTTGAACTATTCCAAATCCATGTTCATGGCCAATATCACCCATGAACTCAGGACGCCCCTAAGCGCCATCCTCGGCTACGCCTCGCTGATCCGCGACCGGCAGATCGAAGGCGCCCAGATCCAGGAATATGCCGCAGAGATTTGCGCGTCCGGCGAAGGCCTCCTGGCGCTCATCGGTGATATCATGTCGCTCGCCATGCTGGAGATTTCAGACGACACGGCCAAAACCGAACGCTTTGACCTCACGGACCTGGCGCGCACCGGCAACCGGATGATCCAGCACCAGGCTGCACAGAAGCACATCAAGGTCCAGGCCGCCAGCCGCACCGACCCGCTCTATGTCAATGGGGACGCGGGCTACACTAAAAAAGCCCTGATGAACATGCTGACCAATGCGGTGAAATACACCAGCATCGGGCATGTGGCGATGGCGGTGGCAAGGCGCGAAGACGGCAGCGCGGCCATAAGCGTGATCGACACCGGCATCGGCATGTCTGATGAGGTGCTGACAAAGGCATGCGAACCGCTGACCAACTTCAAGAACGCCTATGACATGCATCAGGAAGGCTCTGGCCTTGGTATCCCCACAACCATGGTGCTGATGGACCGGCAGGGCGCGCGGCTAGAAGTGGAAAGCGAGTTGGGCAAAGGCACCAAAGCGCATCTGGTGTTCCCAAAGGAACTGGTGGTCGAGGACGACGACGGCTTTATCTGACGGCCAAATGCAAGAATGCCGGAGCAAGCCCCGGCATTCTCAAATTCTTTGATTTCCCAAAACCAGCTTATGCAGCGGCTTTCAGGATGCCCTGGTTCACCAGCGATTCTGCAATCTGGACGGCGTTCAGCGCAGCGCCTTTCCGAAGGTTATCGGAAACCACCCAGATATTCAGGCCGTTCTTCACCGTCTTGTCTTCACGGATACGGCTAATGAAAGTGGCGAAATCGCCCACGCATTCAACCGGAGTGATGTAACCGCCGTCGTCGCGCTTGTCGATCACCAGACAGCCTGGCGCTTCACGCAGGATTTCCCGGGCCTGCTTCTCGGTGATCTCTTTCTTGAACTCGATGTTGATCGATTCGGCATGACCCACAAACACAGGCACGCGCACGGCCGTGGCGGTCAGCTTGATGTCCGGGTCCAGCATCTTGTGGGTTTCGGCCACCATCTTCCATTCTTCTTTCGTGTAGCCGTCATCCATGAAGACATCGATGTGCGGGATCACGTTGAAGGCGATCTGCTTGGTGAAATTCTCCGGCTTGATCGGGTCGTTGACGAAGATCGCGCGGGTCTGGCTGAAAAGCTCATCCATCGCGGCGTTACCGGCGCCCGATACGGACTGGTAAGTGGAAACCACCACACGCTTGATCACGGCAGCATCATGCAGCGGCTTCAGCGCCACCAGCATCTGCGCCGTGGAACAGTTCGGGTTGGCGATGATGTTCTTCTTGATCTTCTTCAGGTGATGCGGGTTCACTTCCGGCACCACAAGCGGCACGTCCGGGTCCATCCGGAAGAAGGACGAGTTGTCGATGACAATCGCGCCAGCGTCGGCTGCCTTCGGACCATATTCCTTGGATACACCGGAACCCGCGGCAAAGAGCGCGATATCAACGCCTTTGAAGTCGAACGTATCCAGCGCCTGGATGGTGAGTTCCTTATCGCCGTAATCCACCTTCTGGCCCATGGATTTTCGGGACGCGATGGCAATAATTTCTGTGGCAGGAAATTCCCGCTCATTCAGAATA
>JBNKYQ010000119.1:0-9216 GCA_050300975.1 Kordiimonas sp. | reverse complement strand
GATAGCAGGTGAATGATGCCTGCCTTGGCGGGAAGATCATGTCTGTTCTGGCTTGTCATGGCGCGACCCTATCAGGGTTTTCTGGGCCATGGAAGAGCCCCCACATGCAAATTATTGCCGATGGCGATTGGGGATGGACGTCAGTCTGAAATCAGGAAGGGCGCGGCGCGGTAAAGCCGGATTTCTTCCTCGTCACAGTGGCAGTGACGGTGGCTGCCCATGCGCTCAACCAGCTTGTCGCGCACCCGGTCATAGACGTGCGATTCGAAAATGATACGTTCTTCTTCGCTCATTTCCTCAAGATCACCATGGTCCAGGTTTCTTTCAGCCATCAGAGCATGGCGGGCCTTGTCATAAAGGCCAAAGTGCCGCACACGGAGCATCCACTGAGCCGCATCGAACTTTTCAGCTTCTTCTTCGAAGTCGGCCTTGATCCGCGCCTTTCCTGCTGCGTCAAAGGCCTGCAGATACTGGCTGAAGGCCGTTTCTGCGCTCTGGGATGATTGCTTGCTTCCAACTGCCGCTTCTGGCGCTGAAGCCTGGGGGAAGACAGGCGTGATTTTCATGGCCCTACTCCGGGTCCGGGATGGTCACCACGCGGTAGAGGTTCTGCTTTTTCCGCTCCAGCTCCTGCTGTTCATAGGCCTTCACGGCCTGCGCCATGTCGTCCTTCTGATGCATGCTATTGAAAACCCGGGCTTCAAAAACCGCGCGTTCGGACGCTTTCATATCTTGAAGGTCCAGAACCGTCAGGCCTTCCTCCGCCATCAGGGCTTTCTTCGCTGTCATATAGCTGTCGAGTTCCAGGGCACGCATTGCCCATCCCATGACGCCCAGCTCGGCAATACCGTTCCGCTGGTGGGCAATAATGCGCGTCTCACCCGTCCCATCGAACTGCTCCAGGAGAGCCCGAAAGTGATGAACTGGATCCATGACCCCCGTCTGGGCTCCAGTTCTTCCAAAGGATTCAAGATGTTGCGTACTGGTGTCTGATTTTGCGATGTCCATATCACTGTCCTCGTAACGCAACCGGCATGCACTTCATAAGCAACCGGTGTGCCAATCGCGGATAGTATTTTGGTTATAGACAGGCGCGCCCTTCGAATCCCAAGGACCCAATACAAAAAAGGCCGCGGGCGTCTGCCTGCGGCCAATTCCAATTCTGAAAACCGGTTTGCTTAGCTACCAGAAGATACCCGGCGGACCGATACATTGTCGGTGCGGAATTCACGCTCTTCCGCATCCAGGATGTCTGCAAGAAGCAGCGTCTTTTTCACAACAGCCAGGTCTTTCTGGCCAACGTTGGAGCGCACATCCGGCTCGCTTGGACCAACACGGGAGAGCAGGTCACGCTCGGCGTCGGACTTTGGCTCGGACCGCTTGAATTTCTTGCCCGGGAACAGAGCTTCATAGGCCTGGCCACTGGCATCAAGCGTCTGAGCATTCGGTTGGCCCGGACGTGGTGGTGCGAGGTCTGCTTCCGGCGGCACAACAAGGGGCGCACGGCTGACAACTTCAAACTCGTCGGGGCTATTTTTACCGCCACCGCAAGCAGCAAGCGTCAGGGCAGCCGCACCGATAAACAAAACAGACTTGAGATTCATGAACTCTCTCCTTTGTGGTCGGCCGCACTGTCGCCGACCTTTTGGGCATTTTTAGGGCCTTTCTGCGCTGGCCGCAAGCCATCAATGAGCAGAAGCATCACACCGATGGAAATCGCCGCGTCCGCCACATTGAAAACATAGAAGCTGTAGCCCCAGGCATGCAGATGAACAAAGTCCACCACGGCGCCATGCACGAACCGGTCTATGATGTTGCCAACAGCCCCGCCCAGGATCAGCGCAAGGCCCCAGGCCTCGCCCTTCTTGGGCGTATCGAACAGCCATTTGGCGACCCACAGGCTGATGGCTGCAGTGAGGACAACGATGCCCCATTTCCCCAGGGATTCGCCAAGCGGGATGCCCATGGAGATACCGCGGTTCCAGACCATCGAAAAACTCAGGAAGGGCAGCAGTTCAACACTGCCCTTCTCCGGCAGTTTAAGACCTTCAAGAATCCACCATTTCGAGAGCTGGTCAGCCGCAAGCAAACCCGCAGCCCCAAGAAGCCCTCTTCTGAAATATGGTCCTGCCATCAGGCCGCGTTACTCTGCCGCCTGGGCGTCGAGCCCGGCAACAGTGTCCGCACAGCGGTTACATAGCTCACCGTGGGCCGATACTTCCTCGGACACCACCCAGCAGCGCTCGCATTTTTCACCGCTCGCCGCAGCCGTCACAACGGCAACGCCCTTGACATCCTCAAGGGTGAAAGCGCCGTCAGGAGCCGCGTCCTCAATGAGGCGTGCCGACGAGGTAATCATCAGCTCTGCCACGTCCAGGCCGCCAAGGGCGTCCACATAGGCGTGGTCCGCCACATAGATGGCAACATCCGCCTGCAGGCTGGCACCAATGCGTTTTTCGCGGCGGTCGAGTTCAAGCGCGCCTGTTACCACGCGGCGCAGTCGGCGGATCATGGTCCACTTGTCGGCCAGGGCGTCATTTTTCCAGCCCGCTGGCGTCTCCGGCCAGGCCTGGCGGTGCACGCTTTCAGCGCCTTCGCCAAAGCGGGACAGCCAGACTTCCTCTGCCGTGAAGGCAAGGATTGGCGCGAACCATGTGGTCAGGCGCGTGAACACTGCATCAAGAACCGTGCGCACGGCCCGGCGACGATTGCTGCCCTCAGCGTCACAGTAAAGCGAATCCTTGCGGATATCGAAATAGAAGCTCGAGAGCTCAACAATGCAGAACTGGTAGAGCGCCTGGAAGATCGGGTTATAGTCGAACGTGTTCGCCTTCTCCCGGATCAGCGTATCAAGTTCCGACAGGCGGTGCAGAATATAGCGCTCCAGTTCAGGCATCTGCTCTACCGGCAGGCGCTCTTCTTCGGTGAAGCCGTCAAGGTTCCCCAGAAGGTAGCGCATGGTGTTACGGATCTTGCGGTAAGCGTCCACCTGGCCCTGGATGATCTGGTCGCCGATGCGCACGTCTTCCATATAGTTCACGGACACCACCCACAGGCGCAGGATATCGGCACCATACTGTTCGATGATCTTCTGTGGCGCTACGGTGTTACCCAGCGACTTGGACATCTTGCGGCCTTCACCGTCCATGGTGAAGCCGTGCGTCAGCACATTCTTGTAAGGCGCGACACCGCGGGTGCCACAGCTTTCAAGAAGGCTCGACTGGAACCAGCCACGGTGCTGGTCAGACCCTTCAAGATACAGGTCAGCAGGCGACTGCAGCTCTTCCCGCGCTTCACAAACGAAGGCGTGGGTACAGCCACTGTCGAACCAAACGTCCAGAATGTCGTGGACCTGCTCATAGTCTTCGGCGTCATACTTGTCGCCCAGGAACTCCTGCGCGGGCACGGCCACCCATGCGTCAGCGCCGCCGTCCCTGACAGCCGCCACGATGCGGGCATTCACGTCTGCGTCCTGCAGCAACTCACCGGTCTTCTTGTGCACGAACACGGTGATCGGCACGCCCCAGGCACGCTGGCGGGAGATCACCCAGTCAGGGCGGTCAGCAACCATGGCGCGGATACGGTTCTCAGACACGGCAGGATACCAATTGGTGTCTTCAATGCCCTTGAGCGCCTTCGCCCGCAGTCCGGTCTTCTCCATGGAGATGAACCACTGCGGCGTGTTACGGAAAATCAGCGGCGCTTTCGAGCGCCAGCTATGCGGATAGCTGTGGGTCAGGTGGCCCTTCGCCATCAGCGCGCCCGCGCCAGTCAGCAATTCGCAGACATGATCTGCCACTTTGTAGACGTGCTCACCCGCCACAAGCGGCACATGCTCATAATAGCAACCGCTTTCATCAACCGTGTAAGGCACCTCAAGGCCGAACTTCACATGACCGACCTGGTAATCGTCGTCACCATGGCCGGGGGCCGTGTGCACGAAACCGGTACCAGCCTCGGTGGTAACATGGTCACCCGGCAGCATCGGCACATCGAAGTCATAGCCTTGGCCGCGCCATGGGTGCGCCAGCACGCCGCCTTCCAGGACCGCGCCCTTCAGGTGACTGATCACCAGATAGTTCTCGATACCGGCCCGCTTGATGAATTCAAGAACCAGTGCCTCGGCGACAACCAGACGGTCGCCTTCCGCGACCAGCGCACCTTCACCCGCTTCGGTAACCTCAATCACGATATAGTCGATGTCGGGGCCATAGCAGACGGCGCGGTTGGCCGGGATCGTCCAAGGGGTGGTCGTCCAGATCACCACGCGAGCGCCTTCGACGTCCTCGTGCGGGGCCTTGACGAACGGAAAGGCCACATCGATCTGCACGCTTGTGTGGTCGTGATACTCAACTTCGGCTTCCGCGAGCGCCGTTTTCTCAACGGGAGACCACATCACCGGCTTGGAGCCACGGTAAAGCGCACCAGAGCTCGAGAACTTCAAGAGCTCCTCAACGATCTTGGCTTCCGCCGCATAGTCCATGGTGAGATAAGGCTTTTCCCAGTCGCCGAAGATACCAAGGCGCTTGAACTCCTCGCGCTGCACACCGATCCACTCGTCGGCGAAGGCGCGGCATTCCTTGCGGAATTCAACAGGGTCCACGTCGTCCTTGTTTTTCTTCTTCTTGCGATATTTTTCCTCGATCTTCCATTCGATCGGCAGGCCGTGGCAATCCCAGCCCGGCACGTAAGGCGCGTCCTTGCCCTGCATCTGCTGTGACTTGACGATCACATCCTTCAGGATCTTGTTCATCGCGTGGCCGATGTGGATGTTGCCGTTGGCATACGGAGGGCCATCATGCAGCACGAACTTGTGGCGGCCCTTGGCGTCTTCACGCAGGGTCTTGTAGATGGCATCCTTTTCCCAGCGCTTCAGGAACTCTGGCTCGCGTTGCGGCAGGCCCGCGCGCATGGGGAAATCGGTTTTCGGCAGGAAGACGGTATCGCGATAATCGCGCTTTTCACTATTGTCGGCAGACATGACTGTTTGTCTCGCTCTTGATAAATGGGGCCGCCTGAAAATTGCGTTGCACCCAATTGAATTCTGGAAAATGTGTAAACTTGAAACCCCGGTCGCTAGTCTATTAGCGCCGGGCCAGTAATTCGAATAATGATGCCAGCCATGGGCCAGCCAAATTTACTGTGGGTTTGCATGGCCGCACTTTTATCAATCTTGGCCCCGGGTGTCGAGCGGAAAGGCAGGCTTTCAGAGCCCCTTGAAGACCTTTTTCTGGTTCGCGACAGGGAAAACACCCTGCTGCTTCTTGCGCCGTTCTGGTCCCGCGTAATCGCCACCACCCACGCGGCGGTCCGGGCCATAGTATCCCGTCACCCGGATGAAGGGCTTTGGCCTGAGGAGAATATCATCCAGGTTTTTGACCAGGCTCGCCGTTGTAAACGGCATGACGACCATTTTGGTGACGCCTGCATTGCGGGCCTCGTTCACGCTTTCGCGGTCCGGGTCTTTCATGGCGTAGATGATGGGCGCGACTGAAATCGGCGCATTCATCATGCGGATGAAACGGCAAAAGTCGATGCCGCCAATTTCGGGAAAGGTATCTTCAACCAGCAAGAGATTGAACTGCTCTGCCTTCATCTTTTCCATGGCGTCGCGATTGTCTTCCGCAACCTGGAAGATTGCCGCGCCCTGCTCCTTGAACACAGCGCGCGCACCGATGGCAGCCTGACCATTAGCCATGGCGATCAACACTCGAAGATCGGATTTCTCGCCCAGCTTCATGCGCGGCTCCCCCCAAACTACTGTCATCAACGCATTTCGTCATATAAGACGCGAGCGCCTAACTCAAGCATCGCTTCAAATTTTCATGAAGAAGGACAGGGAACCGTCAGCTGCCAACGCCCTTCAGGATACGCAACTGGGTTGCCCGGTCGATGATGGTGGGGCCCGTCTTGCGCCGGTCTACGCCGCCCGGTACCGGGACTGAGCGCGTACGACGATCAGGCCCATTATAGCTGGTATGCTGAACGATAGGCCGCTCATCTGTCGCCGCAGCTTCGATCGACTTCATCAGTGTGGCGAAGGAGAAAGGCATCACCGCAATTTTGGTGGCACCGGCGTCGCGGGCCGCGATCACCTTCTGCTGATTGGGTTCATGAATACCAAAAATAATCGGCGCAACCGCCATGGGGCTGCTGGTCAAGCGGATGAAGCGGCAAAAATCGATGCCGCCCAGATCGGGAAAATGCTCATCAATCACCAACATATTGTAGGCGTGATCAAGCATCATCTCCACTGCATCGCGGTTGTTCGCGGGCGTCGCCACCCCGATCCGCTGCCTGAGCATCATGTCCTTCAGGCTTGCCGCCGCCTGGTCATTACCAAGCGCCAACATAATGTGGAGGTTGTTCAGAATGTTACCCGACCCGCTAATCGCATCTTCTCCGCAGTGATTACCGGACCAGCCTAGGGCGCGTTGATTAAAGGTGCGTTAATCATGTCCGGCCATCCCAAATTAGGGGAGTAGCCGGACGCCTTATGTTAGGCACCTAGATGGCGTTGAGAATTTCCTGAACCACTTCATTATCCGTGGCGACAAACAATAGTTTCTTGCCCAGAGGCACCGTGATTTTGGTCTTATTCTGATTCTGGGTATTGTCGGTTACCCATATCGCGGCATCCACACTGCCCACCTCAGTCCCTGTCAAATTGACCAGTTTATAATAGGTCGCCGGCAGCTCCTGGGTCAGCTTTTCGTCAATCTGTTGCTGGCCAGTGGTTTCCTTTTCGCGGGTTCGAGTACTGAAGTTCTTTTGCGAAAAAGGGCTGCCAATCGACATATCCATCGCTGAAACTGACGGAATGCTCCAGGTCCGTTCCTTGCCCTGCTGATCAACGACCAGGCTCCGATTGGTGTTGGTGGACTGGAACTGCATCTCGTACGACCCAAAAGGGCCGTCGCCATCGCGGGTTACCCGCTCGAAGTCAAGCGCGAAGGTGACGTTTGAGGTAGTGTCCGCAGCAAGATATTGCCCTTCAGGCGTCAGACTGGTGACCATACCGAAGCTATTCAGGTATTTGCTCGATTTACCGGAAAAGCTGGTTGCGCCTATGTTGATGATGTTGCGCCAGGTGTTATTTTGATACCTCAGCCTAAGTGATAAAGGCGTCTTGAAGATGCCGACCTGATAGTCGCTGCCGCGGTTGACTTCAGCGAGCTGGCCTTCAATATCCTGAATAGTTGGATTGATCAGCTGCTGGATAGGCTGCATCCGACCGCAATTGTCTGGCAGATAGGTATATAGCACTTCGCCGCCACCTTCATTGGCGCGAATCCCTTTAAAATAGAAACCTACAATACGGGTCCCATATTTCTTGTGGCTGGCACCCTGCCGCGCCACCGAATAGAAGGTGCCGATTTCGATGATGGAAGCAAATGCGCCGAAGCTCAGCGGCGTGCGCTGCAAGCTGGCGGACGTGACGCCAAGCGACCGGCGGCGGCCGCCTTCGGCCAATCCCTCAATGCCCTGCAGCGGGCATAGACCCGACACATCCCTGGATGCCCGAAAGAAATAGTTTAATTGGGTGAAAAGAAGCTGTTCCGGCTCCCCCCTGTTCAGAAGCTGTGCACCACTCAGGTCGCCGAACACGTCTAACACCTGCACGTTGGCAACCTCGCCGACTGCCTTGATACGATTGCTGATGGCAGTATTGATGGCGTTTACCACGTTGGCTAGACTTTGCGCCGCGTTCGGAGCACCCCCATCGGGGGACCGGCCATAGGTCGGCGGTGTGTTCACGCCGTCATAAGTTATAATCATCAAACGTCTCCCTGTTCCTGGATCGGCTGCCCGGCCAGGCAGCACCTTTATCTAGGAACGGAAACGAGCGGTCCCTGTGAACAAGGGACATGAAGAAGCCCGACACCATCTGGCGCCGGGCTTCTCCGATTTTCCACCGTGCGCGCGGTTCAACCGCCCTGCTTGACTGCCTTCCCGCGGCGCCTGAGAAGATTGAGACATTCCACACCCAGCGAATAAGCCATGGCGAAATAAATGTAGCCTTTCGGCACATGCAGCCCGAGGCCCTCCGCCACCAGGAAGATGCCGATCAGCATGATGAAGCTGAGCGCCAGGATCTTGAGCGTCGGGAAACGCTCGATAAAGCTGGCGATAAAACCGCTTGAGAACATCATCACCATCATGGCGACGGTCATGGCCGCGATGATCACTTCGAGGACGGTGGTCATGCCAACTGCAGTCATTACGGAATCGAAACTAAATACGATATCGATGAAAACGACCTGCGTAATAACCGCAACCATGCCGCCGGACACCGCCTTGATATCTTCCTTGAAATCGCCAGTCACCTCATCGTGGATGCTGTTGGTTCCCTTGTACAGAAGGAACCCGCCACCAAGCAGCATGAGAATATCCTTGCCGGAGAAAGCCTTGCCGAACATCTCAAGCCACGGCGTATCGAGCCGGATAATCCAGGCCACGCCAAACAGCAGCAAAATCCGCATCAACAGGGCCAGCGACAGACCGATCAGGCGGGCGCGCTTGCGTTGCTTCTCTGGCAGATGCCCCACCAAGAGCGCAACAAAGACGACATTATCGATGCCCAGAATGATTTCCAGCGCCGTAAGCGTCAGAAAACTGACCCAGATATGATAATCCAGCAAAAATTCCATTGCGTCCCCCGCGTGACTTGCTTGTGTGCGCGAGCGCCCTTAGCGCGCGCGAATGTGTGGTTCAGGAAAGAGGGTGAGATACCGCTCAAGCGTCGGCGGCTCTAGCCGGTCGCGCGCATTCTCTGGCTCCGCCAGGACAATTCTGGCAACCCGGCTGTCCCGGTTGATCTGGTCCTTGAGGGCGTCAATGCCATCGAATTTCTGCTCGGGCCGCAGGAAGGCGACCAGCTCGACCCGCAAATGCTGGTCATATAGGTCTTCGTCAAAATCAAACAGATGCACCTCAAGGAGCACATCCCGTTTGTCGAACGTAGGCCGGTTGCCAACATTGGCGACGCCCTGTATCACGCGGTCATCGCCCTCGATGTGCACGCGCACAGCATAAACACCCAGCTTGGGCTGGAGGCTTTCGCCCAGTTCCACATTCGCCGTTGGAAAGCCGATGGTGCGGCCGCGCTGATCGCCTTTGGTCACCCGACCGTTGATCGACCACCAGTGCCCCAGAAGCGCGGCTGCCTTGCGCGCCTCACCCGCCTGCAGCGCCTGACGCACGAGGGTGGAGCTG
>JBNKYQ010000118.1:0-9257 GCA_050300975.1 Kordiimonas sp. | reverse complement strand
CGACGCACGGACCCGGCCCAGCGCGTCGATCACCGCCGAGATGCCGGTGTTGGCGGCGCGCACCACCGGCAGGCCCTGCTCGATGGCCCGGGCCTGGGCCTGGGCGAGGTGCTGCTGCGGCCCGCCCCAACTGCCGAACCAGGCGTCGTTGGTGATGTTGAGCATCCATTCGGGCCGGTCGCGCGTATCGATCACCTGCCCCGGGAAGATGGCCTCATAGCACACAAGCGGCGAAAATCCGGGCGTGCCAGGCAGGGCGATGGTCTGCCGCCCGCGCCCCGCTGTCCAGGCGCTACCGCCCGTCAGCTGCGCAAGACCCAGCTTCTGCAGTAGGTTTTCATAGGGCAAATATTCGCCGAACGGTACCAGATGAACCTTGTCATAGCGGGCGTAAAGATCCGCGCTCGAATTCAGCGCGAACAGGCTGTTGAAATAGTCATAACCACCTTCCTTGCGTTGGTAGCGCGGCGCGCCGGTGATGGCAAAGGCGCCATAATCCAGAAGCTTGGACATGCGCCAGCGGTGGATCGATCCGTCGCGGTCAAAACTTTCGGTCTGCACAGCGGTTTCGGGCCAGATCAAAAGCCGCACGCCCTTGGCCTTGCCGTCAGGGTCAGCCGCGCGCGACAAGCTCATATGTTTGTCGAAGTGATCTTCGATCAGATAGGAGAGCCATTTTTCGCTTTGTTTCACATTGGCCTGCACAAGCCGCATAGAAATGCCGAGATGATAGCGGGTCTGGCCGCTGTCCAGCCTCATGTATCCCACGGCCGCCAGGCCCGCGAATACCGCAAGCGCCACGACGGGTGGCAGGATGGTCTTTTTCCAGTTCACCGCGTCAAGCAGCAGCACCAGCATACCGGCCACGAGCACCGTCAGGAACGACAGGCCATAGACGCTGATATAGTAGGCGCTTTGCGCCAGTGGCAGCCATTCGGCCCAGGCGGCGCCGACAAGATGCCACGGAAAGCCTGTGAACCAGATGCCGCGCGCGATCTCAAACAGCGTCCAGACAGCTGCGAACAGAAGCACCCTCAGCCACCCGGAACACCAAAGTTTGCGGCAAATGACAAAGATGATGGCGGTATAAAGCGACAGGATCGCGGACAGGGCCAGGATGGCGATCGGCGCCAGGATAACCGGCACAGCGCGCTGCTGCGTAAAGGAATGACTGATCCAGCTGAGGCCAACCGCGAACAGCCCGAACCCGACCCACCAGCCGAAGCCGAAGGCCTGCGTGCTGCTTTTTGAGCGGTCAATCAGCGCGATCATCAGCGGGATGGCGATAAACAGAAGCGGGAAAAAATTCACCGGGGCAAAAGTACGCGACAGCAAAACACCCACGACAAAGGCAAAAGCGTGCATGGCATAGCTGCTGCGCTTTTCCAGCCAATCAAAAAGGCGCGTAACTTGCGCGCCCAACTTGGACTGATCCCGACCTTGATCGTTCATCTGCTGCTCTATTTTTCTTGCCAGAAATCTGGCCGGGCACCTATGGCGTGCCCTTAATCCTCTGCCGCCGGCGTGCTGTCTTCCGTGCCCGCATGTATGCGCACCTTGTGGATCCTGCGCGGGTCTGCGTCAACCACTTCGAACCGGTAACCGCTTTCATGGACCATAACCTCACCGATCTCGGGCACGCAACCCGCGAGTGAGAAGACAAGGCCGCCAACCGTGTCGACGCCCTCATCCAGTTCTTCTGGCAGAAGGTCCACGCCGATCATCTCTTCAAGCTCGTCCACTTCAAGCCGGGCATCCACATCATAGCCGCCGCCTTCGAGCGGGGTGATGTAGGGGTCCTCGATTTCGTCATGCTCGTCTTCGATTTCGCCGAAGATTTCCTCAACGATGTCCTCAACTGTCAACAGGCCGTCGGTGCCACCATATTCGTCCACCACCATCGCCATATGGGTGCGCGACAGGCGCATTTTGGCCAGAAGGTCGATCACCTTCATCGATGGCGGCACGAACAATACCGGGCGCTGGATGGTCGCGACCTTGAAATCGCTGACGTCGCTTTCTTCCGCGGCAACGCGCAAGGCGTCCTTCACATGGACCATGCCCAAAACGGTATCTAGCGTCTCCCTATACACCGGCATGCGCGAATGGTTGGCGTCTGCGAACACCTTGATCAGGTCGCTGTAGGCGATATCACTGGAGACACCGACAATGTCGGCGCGAGGCACCATCACGTCATCGACGCGCAGCGCCCCGTAGCGCAGAACGTTGAAGAGCATCTCACGCTCTTCTTCGCCCAAGGACTGGCCGCGGGCTTCTTCCTCGTGTTCCTCGATCGCCTCCTCAAGGCTTTCACGCAGGCTGACTTCGCTGGCACGGAACCCAAGAAGGTCCTTAAGCGCGCGCCACAAGCCGCCCTGCCCCTTTGAGGAGGCGCTACTACTGTCACCCGAGGGTGAATTTGCCGATTGGTCTGTCACTCGTCGTCCATCATGTCATCAGGCAGAGTATAAGGGTCATTGATCCCCAGGTCCGCCAATATTTCGCGCTCAAGCGCTTCCATTTCAAGTGCGTCTTCTTCTTCGATATGGTCGAAACCCATCAAATGTAAAACCCCATGAACACTTAAATGTGCCAGATGGTGGTGCACTTGCTTGTTTTGCTCGCCAGCTTCCGCCACCACAACAGGCCCGGCAATCACCAGATCCCCGAGCATGGCGGGCGGGCCGCCGGCTTCAGCCTGGTCGAACGCATCCACCAGGCCATCGGGCTCAATACCCGGGAAGGAAAGAACATTGGTCGGCTTGTCCTTGCCGCGATACTCACGGTTCAGCGCCTGGCTTTCATCGTTCCCTACAATGCGGACACTGAGCTCCATCGGCACACGAACGCGGGCGACGGTTTCCAGAAGCGCGGCACTGGAGGCAGCCTCGATCACGGGGCGCACGAAGGCCGCCTCACCAAGGCTTTCATCAAGAAGTTCAAAATCGAAGGTGAGGCCAGGCAGTGCGTCTAAGCCCGCCCGGCCGGTAATACTAGGTGAAGGATCGTCGCTCATGTCTCTACCTTGCCTGCCCCTAGCGACCGTCTTCGTCGCCGTAAGCGTCGACAATCCGGCCCACGAGCGGATGGCGCACCACATCTTTCTGAGTGAAGCGGGTCACGGCAATGCCTTCCACGCCCTTCAGGATATCGAGGGCATCCCGCAGGCCCGAACGGGTGCCACGCGGCAGGTCAACCTGCGTCACGTCCCCACAGATAGCCATGCGGCTGTTTTCACCAAAGCGGGTGAGGAACATTTTCATCTGCATGGGCGACGTGTTCTGGGCTTCGTCCAGAATAACAAAAGCGTTCGCAAGCGTGCGCCCCCGCATGTAAGCCAGCGGCGCGATCTCAATCTGGCCCGAGGCGATGCGTTTTTCCACCTGTTCGGCAGGCATCATGTCATAGAGCGCGTCATAAAGGGGCCTGAGGTATGGATCTACCTTGTCCTTCAGGTCACCGGGCAGGAAGCCAAGGTTTTCACCGGCTTCCACCGCCGGGCGGCTGAGGATGATGCGGTCGATCTCGCCCGCCAGCATGCGCGCCACTGCCATGGCAACAGCCAGGTAGGTCTTGCCGGTACCGGCCGGTCCCACGCCAAACACCATGTCATACTTGCAGAGATTCTTGATATAATCGGCCTGCCCCGGCGAGCGCGGCATGATCACCCGGTTGCGGGTGGTGATCTTCAGCTCCGCATCCTTCGGCCGGGTCACGTCCGGTCGGGCGGAAATCGATTGTTCGATGGGCTCCAAGGGAACCGCTTCCGCCATCCTTATGGCGCCGTCCACTTCGCCCACATCCACGGGCTGGCCGCGGCGCGCCATATCATAAAGATCGGCGAGGACGGTGCGCGCGACCTCTGCGCGGTCGGGCGTGCCTTCAATGGCGATCCTGTTGCCGCGGTTGATCAGCACCACCCCAAGCCGCTGTTCGATGCGGGTCAGGTTTCTGTCATGCTGGCCAAAGACGACGGCCGCCAATCGATTGTCTTCGAATTCAACCACTTTTTTGTGGTTGGATGATGAGGTGCCCGGACGGGCGGACGCTGAGCTTGCCTTGGCGTACATATTGTGCTGTTTGCGGCTCCTTAATTGCCCGCGTCCATGACCTTTAGTTCAGGGCGCTGACAAGTTCCCCTTTAAGGCTGTTAGGGCCGGCTTCAACGATTTTCACCCGAACCAAACGCCCCATAAAATCAGTGTATGTTTTATCGGCCGCCACGTCCAGCGCATTGTCGCCCTTTGTCAGATCAACGTGGACCGACTGGAGGTAAGGGCTGCGGCCCAGAAGCTGGCCTGCGAGCTTGCCTTCGCGCTCAAGCAGCACATCCATTTCCTGGCCGACGGACGCTTCGTTGAATTCAAGCTGATGCTCGTTAATCAGCGCCTGCAGCCTTGCCAGGCGCTCGGACTTCACCTCTTCCGGCACCTGATCCTCATTCACGCTTGCGGGTGTACCGGGGCGTGGGCTGTATTTGAAGCTGTAGGCCTGGGCGTATTTCACACGGCGCACCAGGTCCAGCGTATCCTCAAAGTCCTGGTCCGTCTCGCCCGGGAAGCCGACGATGAAATCGGAGGACAGGGCAAGATCAGGGCGCGCTTCGCGAAGCCGGTCGATCACCTTGAAATATTCCTCCCGCGTGTGCTTGCGGTTCATGGCGTCAAGGATGGCGTCCGAGCCACTTTGAACCGGCAGGTGCAGGTACGGCATGCAGGAAGCGACGTCGCGGTGCACGTCGATCAGCTCCTGGTCCATGTCACGCGGGTGCGATGTGGTGTAGCGGATGCGGCCAAGCCCATCAATTTTATCAAGCGCCTTGATCAGGCCACCAAGCGTCATGGTGCCGCCCTGGCCGTCATCACCGTGGTAGGCATTCACATTCTGGCCAAGAAGGGTGATTTCCACCACGCCCTTGTCCACCAGCGCCTGCGCTTCCTTGAGCACGTCCGCTACCGGGCGGCTGTATTCCGCACCGCGGGTATAGGGCACCACGCAGAAGGCACAGAATTTATCGCAGCCTTCCTGGATGGTGAGGAAGGCGGCAGGGCCGTCGAAATCGCTGTCTGTCGGCAGGTGATCGAACTTGGTGTCGATCGGGAATTCCGTATCCAGCACGCGGGCCGACCGGCGGCCGCCGGTGCGCTGCTCTTCAGCGGACTTCAGCATGTCGGGCAAGCGGTGATAGGTTTGGGGGCCGAGCACCATATCAATCGCAGGCGCGCGCTTCATCATCTCCGGGCCTTCGGCCTGGGCCACACACCCGGCGACGGCGATATACATATTCTTGCCTTCAGCTGCCTTGGCTTCCTTTTCAGCGCGCAGGCGGCCGATTTCGGAATAGACCTTTTCAGCCGCTTTTTCGCGGATATGACAGGTGTTCAGGATCACAAGATCGGCGCCGTCAGCCTCATCCGCCACTTCATAGCCGTGGGGCTTCAGCACGTCAGCCATGCGCTTGCTGTCATAGACATTCATCTGGCAACCATAGGTCTTGATGAAAACTTTTTTACTCACGGTCTCTGCTCCTGCCGCAACTGCTGTCGGCCCGGGCGCTTAACCCCGGCTTGAAAAAGGTGCCGGAACCTAGTCCAGACACGCTGTCAGAGTCAAGAAATGCTGGCGGATTGCGCCGTTGCTGCAAGGTATGGCGTCAGGCAGGTTTGACACCACTGTCGATCAGGCCACTATCAGTGGCTTCAGGGGCAGGCGGGTTGCCGTTCAGCTCGCGCGGGCCAAGGCGCATTTCGGCGCGGTGTGCGCGCTCCAGCCCCTGGCGCACTTCCTGCTCGCAGTAAGCCGCCAACGCTTTCCGTGAGCCGGCTTCCGCCACAGTCACAGGCGCATGAAATTCCACCAGCGCTTCGATCCGCGCGCGGCCCAGCGCCTGCCTCAGGTGCTGGAACAGCTCCACGTCACCAAGCCAGGCCACCCACGGCTTCTGCGAGCGCACAAGCGGCATGCCGTTCACTTCTGTGTAGGCAAGCGTCACAGGCTGGATCAGAAGTTCATGATCGCACGCCTCGTCTGCCTGTTCGGCGACCGAGAAGAGCGCAGACTTGAAAGGCGCCACGCGCATGCCGTCTGTGCTTGTCCCTTCCGGGAACAGGATCAGGCTGTGGCCTTCGCGCACCCGCTCCACCAGGGCATCCCGCTGCTTGAGGCTTTCGCTGCGGCGCGTGCGGTTGACGAAGATGGTTTTATGCAGATTGCACATGGTGCCGACAAAGCCCCAGCCCGCCACTTCAGACTTGGCAATGAAGCTGGCGTCTTCCAGATGGCCACCAAGCACGATGATGTCGAGCCAGGAAATATGGTTCGCCGCATAAAGAACAGACCCCTTGTGGGTCAGGTGGGCATCCAAATTGCGACTGGCGATGCGCACGGTGATTCCCAGAATCCGGCACATGGTGCGATGCCACAAGCCGGCAACAGGCCACCAGGCGCGGGGGAAAAATTTCACCATGACATACTGAAGAGGCAACAGCGGAATGGACGCGGCGATAACGGCAAGGAGCCTCATGAATCCAAGGAAGGTCCAGCCTTCGCTATCCAGATTGGCTTTGAGCCCGCCGTATTCCTCCGCCATGTCTTGCTCCGTGCCCGCCCCAGCGGGCGGCTCTTACTTGTCCTTGAGAGGCACGCCGTAGAGCTCCATCCTGTGGTCAACCAGGCGGAATCCCATCTTGCGCGCGATCTCTTCCTGCAACTTTTCTATTTCATCATTATGAAACTCGAGAACTTCGCCCGTTTCCACATTGATCAAATGGTCATGATGTTCGTCGGAGACCGGCTCATAGCGCGACCGGCCGTCCCTGAAATCATGACGCTCCAGAATGCCTGCTTCCTCGAATAGCCGCACCGTCCGGTAAACGGTCGCGATGCTGATGCCTTCATCAATCGCGGTCGACCGGCGATACACTTCTTCCACGTCGGGATGGTCCTCGGCTTCGGTCAGGACCTGGGCGATCACACGCCGCTGATCCGTCATCCGCATGCCCTTTTGCAGGCAAAGGTCTTCAATATTTGGATGATCCGTAGTCATGACCTCAAGACACTCCCGATGGCTTCTGAATTATTGCTGGAATATGTCCGGAAGATGGCACAGCAGGGGCGTGCACGCAACCCATGCATGCCGCCTTTTGCAAGGTTCTTCGAGGGAGAACCGCCGGACAGGGACAAAAGCCCTGAAACCGGCTATTTTTTGCGGCTGCGCCCCAGCCCGATTTTTTTCGCCAACTCCCGCCGCTGCTTGGCGTAGTTGGGCGCCACCATCGGATAATCGGCAGGCAGACCCCAACGATCCCGATAGTCTTCGGGCGACATATCATATTGTGTTTTGAGGTGCCGTTTGAGCATCTTGAGTTTCTTACCGTCCTCAAGACAGATCATATAGTTGGGTGTGATCGATTTCTTGATCGGCACCGCTGGCTCCGGCCTGGCATCCTGACCACCGCTCGCGCTGCCCAATCCCCAAAGTGTGTTGAAAACCTGTTCAATCAATTGCGGCAGCTCAGCAACTGCCACGGAATTGTTGGAAACGTGCGACGAGACAATCTCAGCCGTCAGTGCCAGCAATTCTTCCTTCAAAACTTCTTTTTGTTCCATAACCCTCATTCCAGCACGCCAGGGTTCAACGGAGCCAATTCTCCGTTTGGCTTTGCAAAAGCTGATCGCAGGTGAGATAACCTTCCCGAGCAATCAAAGGGCCACCCATATGCAACGCCTAAACCTGTCAGACTTTCTAGATTTACGCGGCGCCACATGCCCCATGGCTTTCGTCAAAACAAAACTCCACCTGGACAAAGTTTCACCCGGGAAAACAACAACAGTCGTCTTCGAGCAGACCCCAGGGAACGAACCACTGGTCCGTTCCATCTGCTCTCTGGGGCACACCATTCTGTCTGAAAAGAGCGTTGCTGCTTCTTGTCTGGCAGATAGTGACAGTGTCACCGACATCCCTCCCCCGAGCGATGGGGTACAATTAACCATCCTGCAAATCGAAGTAAAGACTTAAACAGTCCATTCACTTTATTTGGTTTGATTTGGGCCGGCATCTAAAACCAAAGTCAAGCAAAGGGCATCGACCCTACTACCACTTTGAGTTTGATAATATCCCGGCCTGCGCCCGGATTGTTTGAAGCCTCTGCTTTTATATAGCCTGAGCGCCGCCGGGTTATCCTCCCGCACCTCAAGAAAGAAGCTTTGCACGCTCGCCGCCTTCAGCTTTCTGGTCACCTCATCAAGCAGGCTGCCGCCTACACCTTTGCCGCGGCAGGCTGGGTCGACGCCGATGGAGATCAATTCTGCTTCGTCACAGACTGTGCGAACCATCATGAAACCGAGGGGCTTATCGCCCTGATGGGCCAGAAAAACCTCAACGCTCGATGACTCTACCAATTGGCGAAACTCACCCGCGGACCACGACCGGTCCCCTTGTGGTGAAAAAGCAGCGTCATGGAGATCGGCCAGCAGGCCGTATCCTTCATCCCAGCCTTTGGGAAAAGAGGATATACTGACGCCCGTCATGTCTCGACCGTCAGAAGCGCCTTGGCCTTCTTGGCGTCAGCTTCGCGGAGATACGCGGGCTCCGGGGCATACGCCGCCGGATCAAGATTGCGGGCGAGACGCGCCAGCACAACGGGATCAACGGCGTCATGGGGGCTTGCATCACCCACAAGGGTCGCACCGCTACCCACCACAATACCGGGCCGGGCTGCGACTTTTTCTGCAATCACGTCGCCATCCAGGCAGGCTGCGCCCTCTACCGGTTGGGGCAGCCCATCCGCCGCCTTGCCCTGGAAGGCCTGATAGAAGCCCTGCCCCCCGCGGCCCATGACAATGGCATGCACGGCGGTATCCGCGTCGGCGTCGGCCTGTGCTGCCAATACAGGCAGGCTCATCAGTCCGACGCATGGCAGACCTTTGGCAAGGGCAAGGCCGCGCGCGACCGAAAGCCCGATCCGAAGCCCGGTGAAGGTGCCGGGTCCAGTGCATACAGCTAGGCGAGATAACGCCTCATACCCTATGCTCGCTTCCGCCATCAGTTCAGAGATCATGGGCAGCAGACGCTCTGCGTGCCCGCGTCCGATCCGCTCCATGCGGCTGGCGATGGTGTAACCGCCGCGCACCAGGGCGGCAGAACATGTCCCCTCGCAGGTATCAATGGCCAGCAGGATCGGATCGGTCACGACGCTTGGTCCTTACAGAATTTGCGCGGCCTCGTCGAAGTCGAAACGCGGGCTGCGCGGGAAAAC
>JBNKYQ010000117.1:0-9274 GCA_050300975.1 Kordiimonas sp. | reverse complement strand
CGGGTTGATAAAAGACGGGAAACCCATCATGGGGCTGGTCCTCGCGCCCGCGATGAACAAGCTCTACTGGGGTATCGTGGGCGATGGAGCCTGGATTGCTGACCTGACGGAAGGGAAACTCGCAAACCAGCGACCAATGCAAGCCAGGGCCGCAGACCCTGAGAACTTGACGATTGTCGCATCCAAATCCCACCGTTCAAAAGAATTGGAAACCTGGTTGTCCCATTTTCCAAGCGCAGATCATGTATCCATCGGCTCAAGCCTGAAGCTTTGCCTGCTAGCAACAGGGGAAGCTGACTTATACCCGCGCCTTGGTCCTACCTGTGAATGGGACACAGCAGCTGCACATGCCGTACTCTTGGCCGCAGGCGGATCAGTGGAGGTAGCGAACGGCCAGCCTCTGACCTATGGTAAAGATCTCAAGACATTCCTGAACCCATGGTTCCTGTGCAAGGCCGACCCAGGTTTCGCAACACCAGGGCTAGATGCTTGACTTGTTCCTGAAGGGCGTCCGTCAGCCAACCCAACACAAGGCTTTGGAATTCTACAATCCTCGGTTAGATTGTCTGAAACCGAGGGAGGAAACAGATGACTCTACTTGTGCTGGGCTTGGCCCTGTTCTTCTTGTTGCATTTGGTCCCAATTTTTGCGTGCGAAGCACGCCGTAGCGTTATCTCCCGAATAGGAACATTGCCCTATAAGGGCCTCTTTGCTGTCGCCTCTATTTCAGCACTTTTCCTGGTCTACAAGGGTTGGACGCTGACTGATCCCGTGCTCGTGTATGAAGCGCCGCGATGGGCTTTCCATCTGACTGCACTATTTGTCCTTGCTGGATTCATCCTGTTTATCGCGAGCAACGCGCCAACCAACATCCGCCGTGTTGTACGCCACCCGCAACTGACGGCGATTATCCTTTGGTCATCAGGCCACCTGATGGTGAATGGTGACACGCGCTCGCTGCTTTTGTTTGGTGGATTCTTGGCGTGGTCACTCATAACCATTCTCGGCAGCAACCACAGAGACGGTGACTGGGTAAAACCAGCCCCGGTGGGCAAAGCGAAAGATGTTGCTACGGTGCTGATTGCTTTGATCCTCTATGGTGTCTTTGCAGTGCGGGCCCATGAGTGGCTTATTGGCGTCAGCCCCATGCCCCCAGCATGACACATTGCGACATACTGTTTCTTTACGTTTTAAGGGTATGAAGGTTCAGGTGAACATAGCACATTGCTGCTACTGGCACGATGTCGCCGTCAACAGAGGGTAGTCAATTGCTTCGGTTACGTTGGATAAGCCTCTTAGTCAGTCTTCTCTTCACGTCTCATGCTGCAGTTGCAGACGAAGAGGCGACCATTCACCTGTTAACAGAGGAAAACCCACCCTACAGCTACACTGACCCCGAGACCAATGAGATAGCGGGAACCGGCGTAACCATCGTTCAAGAACTGATGGCGCAGGCGGGCATTTCCTATACCCTTCATTCCCTCCCGTGGCAGCGAGCCTATCGACGGGCACAAAGCAATGAAAATACGTGCGTCTTCATGACCAACAGAACTTCTGCCCGTGAGCCATTATTCCAGTGGGTCGGCCCGCTTCTTGAGGGCGGCTGGGCTGTATTCAAGAGGCCGGACAGCAGCCTCTCGATTGAGACGCCCAATGACCTCCAACGCTTCACTGTTGTGGGAAAGTCTGGTAGCGCCTCTGTGGATGACATTGAGGCCCAGGCAAGCATAAAAGTCACAAGGACAGTCAACGATGAATCTGCTGCGAAGATGCTTTTTCACGGCCGGGCTGATTTCTGGGTTTCTGGTGTCATAGACGCGCCCCTGGCCGCAAAAGCTGCAAACCTGCCAGTGCCCTCTCTGGCCCTCTTGTGGAAGAAGGCTGACCTGTCGATGGCTTGCTCCAAGTCAACTGACCCGGCAATTGTGGACAAGCTAAACACAGTCAACCGATCACTCGATGCATTGCGGAAAAGCATTCTGGCCCGGCACGGGCTGGAAGCTGGCGATCCGGATTGAACTGACCATCGCCCATATGGCTTGTGGCTAGGTCTCTACCCTAACCTTCATGACGGACCTACGGATACCGCGGATCAGCAGGAAGGCACCCAGCATGACAATTGGTACACTGAGGCCTGTCAGCAGTCCCGCATCGACTGGATATCCAGCGGCCTTTGCTGCTTTGAACCCGGTACTGATAATCCCGATGGCATAGTAGCTGATAGCAACGACAGAAAGGCCTTCAACTGTTTCCTGAAGCCGGAGCTGCAACTGAGCCCGTTGGTTCATGGATATCAGAAGCGCCTTGTTCTGGCGTTGGGAGTCCAGGTCCACCTGTGTACGCAACAGTCCCGCCGCCCGGTCAACCCGAAGGGCCAGATCTTCAAGCCGTTGGGCAGCTGCCTCACATGTTCGCATGGCTGGCGCCAAGTGACGATCAAGGAAATTCGAGAGTCGCTGGCTGCCAGGAATTCGAGATTCCCGCATTTCCTCAAATCGCCTTTCTACCAACGAGTGATAAGCCTTTGCTGCCGAAAATCGAAAACTGGATTGGGCGACCTGGTGCTCTGTTCGTGCTGCCAGACCCAGCAATGTGTCCAAATGCTGCTCGGCTTCAGACCCGGCTTTGGTATGCGACATCTCTGAGACCGTTTGCTCCAACCGCTTTTCGATGTCGGAAGACTGGGCCATCACAGCGCGGGCTTCGGGCAATGCCATCAACGCCATATGGCTGTATGTGAAGATCTCTAAGACCCTTTGCACCAAACGACCTGCCCGTCCTTCAGATAGGTCATCCGCGAGAATGGCTAGTCGCATGAAGCTGTCGTCATGAATACGGAAATCACTCCACACCGATGACCGCCCGCCGGCCACCTTGCTGCCTGCCACATCCTTATGCCAAAAGGGGGTAAAGCATGCCTCCTTGGCCTCCTGATCACTAGCATCTACTAGCTCGATATTCAGGGCAACCAGCATCCTCCCGGGGATAGCTTCCACCCAATCGCGTGGCATCGCCTCTGCCGCCGCAACGGTGAAGGGCACATCCTTACCGCTTCTGACCGCTACCGTGTATGTGGTGAACTCAGTATGGCGCTCCCATTTCAGATAAAATGGTCCGAAATCTGCCATATAATGGCGACCTGCTGCAGGCGGCCGCGCCATTCCGTAGCGGTCGCACAGTTCCTGCAAATGCTTGCGATCAGCCCTGCCACCGTCTTCGCCTGAAAGATAGGCAAAATGACTGACACGCGCAGGCGCCCCCAAGTTAATGGCCGGGCGACCATGAAGTTCCCTGTTCAGCTCGACCCGCAATGGGTCGGAAACACTTGAAATATCCATTTTCACTCTCGTCACAAGTGTGAGAGAGCCCTACCCCAGAAATCCCAAAACAAGCCCGATGTGACTGTACTCCAACCCCGCAATTTAAAGGCACGGCTTTTTCTTTTGCCGCGGGTAACCTTCCCTAAGCCACCCTCACAGATCACGGTAACCCGACATCCTTCTTTACAATTTAATGTTTTCAATTAATCATGAAGCACGAGAAGGGGAGAATGACGTGGCTGACGGGTCGACATTCGGAAAAAGAAAGCCAAGTGTAGCCATCATCGGCGCAGGCCTGTCCGGCCTATGCATGGCGATAAAACTCAAGGACGCGGGTTTTTCGGATTTTCATATCTTTGAAAAGGCGGAGAAGGTAGGAGGTACTTGGCGCGACAACACATATCCGGGAGTTGCCTGCGATGTCCCGAGCCACCTATATAGCTATTCGTTCGAACCCAAGGCCGACTGGTCGATGGTCTTCAGCCCCGGCGGTGAAATACAGGACTATATCGAAGGGGTGTCCAGGCGGCATCAGCTACAGGAACACCTGGTCTTTGGCGCTGAACTGAAGACTGCTAGCTGGCAGAACAATCAGTGGCATCTGAATTTCGCAAATGGCAAGACCCATCAGGCCGATTTCATGGTCAACTGCATGGGCGGCCTGCACATCCCGAGCTATCCTGACATTCCAGGTAAAGATACCTTCAAGGGTACCAGTTTTCATACCGCGAACTGGAACCATGATCATGACCTGACAGGTAAACGCGTAGCGGTTATCGGAACGGCGGCCAGCGCCATCCAACTGATACCCGAAATTGTTGATAAGGTTGCGCATCTGGACGTCTACCAGCGGACTCCAAACTGGATCGTCTCGCGCCCTTATATGGCCTATTCGGAAAAATGGAAACATCGTTTCAAACGTTTCCCCTGGCTTGAAAAACTCCATCGGCTGCAGATCTACCTGACGTTCGAAATGCGCTTCCCCCTGTTTCGGCGAGACAAGTTTTTCTCGCGCCGGGCAACCCGGATGTTCATGAAACATCTGGAGGCACAGGTGAATGATCCAGACTTGCGGGCGAAGCTCACTCCGGACTACCCTATCGGCTGCAAACGCATCCTGGCTTCAGACACCTATTTCCCAGCCCTGCAGCGCGAACATGTCTCGCTGATCACCGAGGGCATCAAGGAGATTGTACCGGAAGGCATCACAACATGCGATGGCGCAAACCATCCGGTCGACACCATCATATATGCCACTGGTTTCAAACCTTGGGACCAGATGGAAGGCGTTTCCATCAAAGGCAAAAACGGGTTGGATATGAACAGCTACCTGGCGGATGGCATTCGAGCTCACCGGACGGTTGCCATGCCAGGGTTCCCGAACCTCTTTATGCTTCTGGGGCCCAACAGTGCCTTGGGGCACAACAGTGTCATCGTGATGATCGAAGCACAGGTCGGCTATATCATGTCGGCCCTGAAAGATATGGCGGCAAAAGGTGCAACCGCAATCGACGCAAAAGAACAGGCCGCGGATGCATACGACGCCCAAATTCAGAAAGACCTTGAAGGCACAGTCTGGGCTGGCCACTGCAAGAGCTGGTATCAAGGCGATGATGGCCGCATCTACACCTTGTGGCCTTGGTCAACGCTCAGGTATCGCCGCGAAATGAAACAATTCAAAAGCAGCGAATATGAATTTGAACATTAATAAAGGGGCCATTTGGCCCCTTTATTCTTTACGCACTAACGCTGCCGCGTTGTGACCGGCAGTGGTGGTGACCATGCAGGGTCGGACGCATCAAACGGGGTTGGCACTTGCCGCTCGTTATAGCCCGTCAGATCCACACTCCACAGGCTCGGCTTCCCGCCGTTTGCACCCTGATTATAGGGTGGTGTGCGGAAGAACATCAGCACGCGTCCGTTCGGTGACCATGTTGGCCCTTCATCCTGATAGGCGTTGGTCAGCAGGCGTTCCCCGCTGCCGTCCGGCCGCATCACACCGATACGGAATTTGCCTTCCCCAATCTTGGTGAAAGCAACAAGGTCACCACGCGGGGACCAAACGGGGGTAGCATAGCGCCCACGCCCGAAGCTGATACGCTGTACGTTCGAGCCATCAGCATCCATCACATAAAGCTGCTGGGTGCCTCCCCGGTCAGAGTTGAACACAATCCGGCTACCGTCCGGCGAATAGGATGGCGAGGTATCAATGCCTGGGTCATCAGTCAGGCGTGTCACCTTCCGCGTCCTGAGGTCCATGACATAAATGTCTGAGTTGCCATCTTCCGCGAGGCTCATGATCACCTTGTTGCCGTCAGGCGAGAAGCGCGGCGCAAAGGTCATGTTCGGGAAGTCTCCGAGAACCTCGAACTTGTTCGAAAGAATATTGTATAGATACACCCGCGGCCGATCATTGAAGTAGCTGAGGTAAGTGATTTCCTGCCTGTTGGGCGAAAAACGCGGCGTCAGCACCAGATAACTGCCATCGGTCAGAAACTGCTGGTTAGCACCATCCTGATCCATGATCGCCAGGCGCTTCACACGATTAAGCGGGTCACCCTGCTCCGCGATATAGACGATCCGGGTATCGAAATAGCCTTCTTCACCCGTCAAGCGGCTGTAGATCCGGTCGGAAATCACATGGGCAATACGGCGCCAGTTGGATACAGGCGTTGTGTACCCCACGCCTTCCATCTGCACTTCACCAACCACATCCCAGAGGCGGAACTCGACCCGCAGATTGCCGTTTGGCAGCATATTCAAGCGCCCGGTTACCAGGGCTTGCACCGCCAGCGGCCGCCAGGCAGCAAAGCGTGGGCGCGTTGGTGCAGCCGTGATTTTCTCGATGAAGGCGTTGCGATCCACCGCGCGGAACAGGCCGGTAGATATCAGGTTGGAGGTGATGACGTCTGAGATGCTGGCCCCAATGTCTGACAACTTGCCCGTTGGTGTTTCAACGTCCTCAACCGGAGCAAACTCTGGCACCGCAATCGGTACAGGCTCCACATTGCCGCGGTTAACATCCACCACCAACTGCGCATGCACCGAGCTGGAGCAAGCCAGCACTACCAAAATCAAGAAAAAGCCAAGTCTACTCGCCATCATTTTCGCTCTGCCTATCCGCCCAAGAACTGGCTCGGGTCAAAGTTAAATAGAATATATTGCTGTCCGGTTTCACGCAGATACTCTGTCGCTTCAGGAAACGGCGCGCACAGGGCAACAGCCCGCTGGGCGCTTTCAACAAACACCCTGAAAAATGCGTTTTCTGGGCTATTAATGTCCCCAACACCCACCGGCTCCGGCGGTCGAAGCAGGCTGCCATCGGATGTTACCCAGATCTTCATGGTGACTCGCATGTCTTCCACGCCTTTTGCCCCGGCAGGAAGCCGCCAGCAGCTCGCCATCTTATTCGACAGCGCCGTCACAAGGTTCGCTGTGGCGATCCGTCCCCGCAGGCCGGAAAGAAGGTCAGGCTTTGCCTCTTCCTTCTTCTCCTCGACCTTCTCTTCTTTTGCTTCCTCGTCCTTCGGCGCCTGTTCCTGCTCTTCCTTGATAGAGCGGTCGATCAGGGCTGCAATCCTGCTGGACTTCAGCCTTGAGGGCGGCTTGGGCTTTGACTGGGGCGCCGTGCGGGCGATCAGTTTGTCACGTGCGCTGATTTCGGGCTTCGGCTTTGGTTTCGGCTCCGTAACTTTTTTGACCGGCTTGGCGTCAGGCAGCGGCACAGCTTCAGCCGGCGCTTCCGCAACTACTTCTTCACGGGCATAGTTGGGCTGCGGCTTTTCAGGAGCGGTCTGTTCCTGCGGCCTTTCTTCCTGTTCGGGCGCCGCCACCTGCGTCTTTTCAGCGATCTTGACGAACTCAATCGCGATCGGGGGCGGCGGTGTCAGGCGGTCTTTGGACCAATCAGGCAGACCCACGAGCGCGGCAGTCACCACCCCAAGGTGGAGCGAGGCTGAGAACATCCATCCGATTGTTTCAGACTTCGACACGCGCGCGCTATCCAGACTTAATTCTGCTCGGCCACCAGGGCTACCTTGGTGTAACCGGCGGTATTGATCGCGCCAATCACTTCCATCACCCTGCCATAATCCAGTTTGGTGTCCCCACGCACATAAATGCGGGTTTCCCGGCTCTCGCCCGAAATGGCTGTAAGACGTGGGATCAGCTCATCCAGGCTGACCTCAGTGTCGACAATGAATATGGCACCATTTTGATCGATAGAAATCTCAAGAGGCTTGCTGTCTTGCGGCAAAGGCTTGGCCGCGGCCTTGGGCAGGTCCACTGGTACACCTGCGGTCAAAAGCGGCGCCGTTACCATGAAGACAATAAGAAGCACCAACATCACGTCCACAAAGGGCGTGACGTTGATTTCCGCGAGCGGCTGGTATCGCCCCCGCCGGCGCCGGGCGCCTTCAACGCGGCCGCCTGATGTTACAGTCGCGCCCATCTCTAGTGCCCCTGTTCGTCAAGCTGGCGGGACAGGATCGCAGCGAATTCGTCCGAGAACCCCTCCACACGGCCCGCATAGCGGCCAAGGTCCGTCGACAGCTTGTTGTAGGCGATCACGGCCGGGATTGCAGCCACAAGGCCAAAGGCGGTCGCGAGAAGCGCTTCGGCAATACCCGGCGCCACGGTTGCGAGCGACGTGTCGCTTGCGGTCGCGATGGAGGTGAAGCTGTTCATGATGCCCCATACGGTGCCAAACAGGCCCACAAAGGGCGCAGCAGAGCCGATGGTTGCCAGATAGCCCACCTGCCCCTCCAGGCGGTCCATTTCACGGCTGGTGGTTACATGCATGGCCTTGTAGATACGGTCCTGCACCGTGAGCTTGTCAACGCCCATGGAGCGCTTGGCCAAACTACGCTGCCATTCCCGCATGGCGGCCACAAACACAGCTGCAATCGGATGGGCGGGAGCGGCCTTGAGGCCGTTATAGAGCTCATCCAGGCTGCCACCGGACCAGAAGCGGTCCTCAAAATCATTGGCCTGTGTGCGGGCGTCCTTGAGGCGCGCCCAGGTATTGAAGATGATCGACCAGCTCCAGAGGCTGGCGGCGATCAGCATGATCATCACGGCCTGCACGATAAAGTCTGCCTGAAGGAACATGCCCATGATCGAAAAATCAGGCACGTTGCCGCCCAACTGGACTGATTCCACTGTCTGAACCTGCATCAAACTCTCCCCGAAACCTTAACTGTCTTGTGCGGCGGCCGCCGCGTCCATCCAGTCCTGCCAGCACTTTTTGGCAGAATTGGGCCAGCGGCGTGGCCGGCCATCATTTCCAATAACCGCGACCAGCACATCAGCTTCCGCGACCATTTCCCCGTCCCGGGTGATCCACTGCTTGGCCTCGATGGCTGCGGCGCGGACGCGCTTGACCATGGAATGACCCAATAGTACGTCGCCCACTTTTGCCTGTCGGTGATAGCGGATATTGATGTTCGACACCACATAGGTGAGGGGCCCGCCTTCGGATTCAGGCAAATCAAACAGATAGTTAACGTCAGCTGCTGAATTCCGGATGCTCTCTGTGCGGACACGTTCAAAGAAGCTGACATAACGGCCATGATAGACCATGCCGCCAACATCGGTGTCTTCATAATAAACCCGGATCGGGAACTGGAATACGCCGTCGTTCCAGGCGCCTTCTGCTGTCTGCGGTGCGTTCATCACTTGCCTAACATATCCAATTGGCCGGTTTCCTTGCCCGGTGGCGGCGTGATCCCCAGATGCTTCCAGCCGTCGGGTGACAGCATCCGCCCACGCGGTGTGCGCTGCACAAGGCCAATCTGCATCAGATAGGGTTCGATAATATCCTCAATTGCGTCGCGCGGTTCCGAAAGCGCGGCAGCCAGAGTTTCAATGCCCACCGGGCCGCCCATATAGGTTTCGCCAATGCACTTCAGGTAGCGCCGGTCCATGGTATCCAGGCCCAGGTTATCCACCTGAAG
>JBNKYQ010000116.1:0-9281 GCA_050300975.1 Kordiimonas sp. | reverse complement strand
CAGCCGGCACGGCCTTCGCGCTTTTTGTCTGGGTGATGCTGTTCACGGGCTATGAGCACTATATCCTCACGGGGGAAACCCGGGTGGTGCTCGGTTTTCCCATGCCGACAAACTGGATGCTGTGGGGCATATGGGGCAGCTTCGCCGCTTTCGATTTCTTCTATGTGATTTTCTTCCGCCGCTATTTCTTCACGCCTGATGAAGAAGCTGAGTTTGACGCGCTGGTTGAAGAGATCAAGGCAGAAAGGGGCGACGCATAATGGAAGAGCTTCGCCAACCAATCATCCTTGGCTGCGTGGCGGCCTATATGGGCCTCTGTATCTGGGTGGGTATCTGGGCCATGCGGCGCACCAAATCCGCTGGGGACTTTTTCGTCGCCGGGCGGGGCTTGGGGCCTGTGGTTGTCAGCCTTGCTGTTTTCTCCTCAACGCTTTCGGGCTTCGGCTTCGTGGGCGGCCCGGGCCTTGTTTATGCCACCGGCATGTCGTCCATCTGGATGGCCGTATGTTCAGCCCTTGGCTATGCCACCGGCTTCTACCTTGTGGCCAAGCGCATCCGTATGGTCGCGGAAGTCAGGGACACCATGAGCCTGCCGGATGTGGTGTTCGCTCGTTACGGAAGCGAAACAGCCCGCCTTTTGACAGCCGGGACCATCCTTCTTGGGGTGCTGGGCTATCTGGCGACGCAGATTCTGGCGATGGCGCTGGTGCTGCAGTCGATCCTGTCGGCGACCGAGATGTTCGCGGACATCAGCTTGCTGGCATCCGTGGTGATCTCCTCCGCCGTGCTGATCTTCTACTGCGTTACCGGCGGCATTCTGGCATCCGTTTACACTGACCTTGTTCAGGGTATCGTGATGATTGTGGCCGGCGCCCTGGTGGTGATCACGGCGGCAAGCGTGTTCGATGGCGGTTTTGCCGAGGCCACAAACATCATGCTGGCGAACGATGGTGAAGACATCATGCCCTTCGGCACGCTGGGGTCCATGGCGTCCCTCAGCTGGTATTTCCTCTTTGGTCTTGGCCTCGCGGGCCAGCCCCATGTGGCGACCAAGATGATGATGAACCGGAACCTGTCCGACAACCGCATCATCCTGCCCATGACGGTGCTGGGCTATGTGGTGGCGGCCATGCTGTGGGTATCGATCGGGGTGATCATGCGGGCGCTGGTGATCGGTGATATCGCGCTGCCGCTTGGTGCGGCGGACGAAGCGGCACCAGCCTTCCTGTCCACTTACGCGCATCCGCTTCTTGCGGGCATCGTGTTCGCTGGGCTTTTCGCAGCCATCATGTCTACGGCGGACGGCTTTCTCAACATCGGTGCCGCGGCAATCATCCACGACATCCCCAAGGCCATCCGGGGCAGGTCGCTCAATAACGAGCTGTTCTGGGCGCGAACAGCAACGATTGTGCTGTCTGTCGTGGCGGCAGGCATCGCGCTTTATTCCGACAAGTTGGTGGGCCTTCTTGGCGCCTTCGGCTGGGGCACCTTCGCGGCGGCCCTGGTGCCGGTGGTGCTGATCGGCCTCAACTGGAAGGGTGCGACCGCGCGGGCCGCGGTGGTGGCGATTGCCTCCTCGCTCGCGATCAATTTCGCCATCCAGCTGTGGCAGATCCAGATCCCCTACAAGATGTCCGGCGGGTTCCTGGCGATGCTGACCTCCATGATCCTGTTTATTGTGGTGTCCATGATGGAAAAGCAGAAGCCGCTGCCGAAAGATATTGATCGGGTGATGGACCTGTAGCGTATAACCCCAAAACCATGGTTTTGGAGTGAAGCCCACGTGAAGCCCATCTTGTTGCTGATGAACGGCACCCTTCGGCTGGATGACCATCCGGCGCTGGTGTCCGCCTGCGCGTCTGATGCTGGCGTGATCCCGATTTTTATTCTGGATGACGCCGGTGCGGGCGACTGGAAGCTGGGCGGCGCGCGGCGCTGGTGGCTCAGGGAAAGCCTCACGCGGCTGAAGGCCAGCCTCGAAGCCAGAGGCAGCAGCCTGGTGCTGCGCGCGGGCGATACGGCTGATATCATTCAGGGCCTGCTGGATAGCGTGGGCGCCATCTATATGACCCGGGCCTACAGCCCCATGGGGCGGCGCGCGCAGGAGCAGATCCTCCAGCTGTGCAGCACCCGCGATATTGAGTGCCGCCGTTTCGCCGGGAACCTGTTGCTTGAGCCCGAAGATGTCCGCACCAAGACGGGCGGCATTTATGAGGTCTTCTCGCCTTTCTGGCGCCGGGCCGTGGAATTGATAGACGGCTCGCCCCCGCTGGGCGCGCCCGACCATATCCCCGCGCCTGAAAGCTGGCCGGAAAGCCATGGCATCACGGCCCTGAAGCTGGACCCAAAACCCGCCCACTGGGCTGAGCCCATCGCCGCCACCTGGGTGCCGGGCGAAGCGGCGGCGCAGGACATGCTGGCCACCTTCCTTGCTGAAGCCGCGCGGGACTATAAGGCCATGCGCGATGTTCCAAGCGTGGAAGCCACGTCGCGCCTGTCGCCCTATCTGGCGAATGGGGAGATCAGCCCGCGCCGCATTTGGGCCGAAACCCAGCTCCATATGATGAACGCGGAGCAGGACCGCAAAGGCGCGGACTGGTTCCTGCGCGAACTGGGCTGGCGCGAATTTTCCAAGCATCTGCTGTTCAACAACCCCACGCTGCCGGTCCGGCCGCTGAAAGCCCAGTTCGAGGACTTCCCCTGGCGCGAAGGCATGGACGACAAGGTCGTGGCCTGGCAGAAGGGCCTTACCGGATTCCCCATAGTGGACGCGGGGATGCGCCAACTTTGGCAAACGGGGTGGATGCATAACCGGGTGCGCATGATTGTGGCGTCATTCCTGGTCAAAGACATGCTGTGGCACTGGCGCACGGGCCAAGACTGGTTTTGGGATACGCTTGTGGACGCGGACCTGGCCAACAACGCCGCCAGCTGGCAGTGGGTGGCGGGCTGCGGCGCAGACGCGGCACCCTATTTCCGGATTTTCAACCCGATCACCCAGGGCGAGAAGTTCGATCCGGACGGCACTTATATCCGCACTTATGTGCCGGAACTCGCGGACATGCCGAATGAGTTTATCCATAAGCCGTTCGAAGCGCCAGCGGGTGTGCTGAAGATGGCGGGGGTGACACTTGGGGCGACTTACCCAAAACCGATCCTGGACAGGAAAGCCTGCCGCGAACGCGCGCTGGCCGCGCTCGCAAGCATTAAGAAAGGCGCCTAAAAAACGCCGCACTTATTGCCTTTCATTGTCTGTGGGACCATGCTTCCCATATATGAATGGCAATCCAAGTGTGGTGGGGTTCATGCCCAAATATCTGCGGCGTTTGATCGTTGTTTTTCTTGTCCTGACCGGAATCTATTTCGTGGTCTCGCCTTTTGTCGTGCCCTGGTACGTGCAGAAGAAGGTGCGGGTGGTTTTCGCTGAACGGGTGGATGGCACCGTCGCTTTCAGTCATGTGGCATTCAACCCGGCCAGCCTGACCCTTGTCTTGCGCGACCTGAATGTGGCGGACAGCGCGGGCAAGCCCGTGCTGAAAATGGACGCAGCCCATTTCAATATTTCCTGGCGCACGCTGTGGTCCGGTCGGCTGCATCTGCAGTCGGTGCAGCTTGAAGAACCGGCGCTGCAGATGTCCATCGCCGAAGATGGCAGCACGTCCCTTGAAGCCATGATCAAGCCCGCGGCTGCAGGAAGCGCCGGTGACAGCATCAATACCCGCATCGACAAGCTGACGACGAAGGGCCTCAAGGTATCGCTCAGGAACCACGCGGGGCACGAGGTCTCAATCGGACCGATTGACCTGGCGCTCGACGGTTTCGCGACAGCAGAAGGCCATGCCATCGGATTCAAGGACTTCACCTTTGCGCTGGGTGGCGGCAAGGTCACCGGCACGGGTGAGCTTGGCCGGGCGCCCCTTTCGGCAGAACTCAAGCTGAATGTCAGCCGCGTGCCGCTGAAGGCCGTCATGGGCTTTGTGTCTATGGATGGCCTGACGGTTGAGGGCGGGCAGGTGACTGGCCCCGCGACGCTGTCCCTCACCGATGACCTTCGCCTCAAGGGGGATTTCGACGTGGCGGATTTTGCCATCGCCTCCCCAGACGGCGTGGTGCGCAGGGTGCAGGTGCCCTATGCGAATGCGGCAGGGTTCGAATATGACCGGGCGGCCAACAGGATCACCATGGACAGCCTGAAGCTGAATGGCGGCGTGGCCGAAATTGTGCGTGCTGCCCGGGATGAGGCCGTGGCTGAAGCGGCTGCCGAAGGGGCTGTGGATGATAGCCCGGGTGTGGCTGTCCAGATCGGTCAGGCGCTCGTGAGCGGTGGCAAGCTGGTGTTCGAGGACCGGACGTTTGAGACACCGCCAGTGATCAACGTCGACGGCATCGGCGCCATCATCATGGACTTCCGTCTGGCGGATGCGCTTGAGTTCAGCTTCCAGGGCGATGGCTATCTGGGGCAGAACAGCCCGGTGCGCACGGCCGGCTATATGGATATCAAGGATACGGTGGGCGCCTCCATCACGCTTGAGATCAACAAGCTGGATCATGCCGTGCTGCAGCCGTATCTTTACCGCACGCTCGGCCGGGCCAGCAGCGCCGGCGAGGCCTACCTGCAGTTCGATTATTATATCGAAGACAATCAGCTGGACGGCACCAACAGCTTCCTGTTTGACCGCTGGGAATGGGGTGACAAGAACCCGGACTATGAAGGCGAGGATATCCCGCTCAAGAAAGCTTTCAACCTCCTTGAGGGCAAGGGCGGCCGGGTTGAGATGGAAATCCCGGTGGACGGCGAATATCTGGACCCGAATTTCCGGGTCGACGGGCTTGTCCGCCGCGCGACCAACAAGTTTATCGGCAACCTGATCACCACGCCTTTCCGCCTGATCGGCAAGCTGATCCCGGGCGGCAAGAAGGACGATATTGACCTCGACAAGGTGAAGTTTGATCCGTCTAGCGCTGAGCTTGTGGCGCTTGAAAAGGCGCGCCTGACGGCGCTGGCCAAGGCGCTTCAGGAACGGCCGAAGGTGCGCCTGCAGATTGATGGTGTCGCTGTGGCGGGGGTTGACCTTGTCCCCACTGAGACCGTTGAGGGCGAAGCACCGGTGAATCAGCAGGGGCTCACCAAGCTTGCCAACATGCGCGCCGACGCGGTTTACCAGTATCTGGTGGCTGAAGGCATCGCACCCGACCGGCTTGTGAAGGTGGTGCTGCCGCTGTCAGCCATGCCGGACGGCAAGAAACCCATCGTCCGGCTGGAGCTTTTGAAAGACTAGGGAGAGCTATTGGCCTTGTTCGGCCTTTCGCCTCAGCTTTTCGATGATCTCCGCGTCAGCCCAATAGATATCCACATTCAGGTTGGGCCACTCTCCGCCCATGGTGCGGTCAAACATGATGTATTTGCCGTCGGGGGTAACACTGGCCCAGAAATCGTCTTTATCTGAGTTGATCTCGGGCCCCATGTTGATAGCTGGCCCCCATGAGCCGTCCTCTTGCCGGAAACTGATATAGAGGTCGGATTCGCCATAGCCGCCGTCGCGCTCGCTGTCCCAGATCAGATAGCTTTCATCTGGCGCGATAAAGGGGTGGGCGGTCATCTTGCCTGAATTGAACTGTTCGCCCATCAGCTCCGGCTCCTGACGCACGCCTTCCTCGATGCGGGAGATGCGGATCACATCGCCGCTCTTGTAGTCGTCGAACACATAGGTGCCTTTGCTGGAGGCTGTCAGGCGCATGATGCCCCAGTCCTCGCGGTCAATCATCGGCCCAAGGCTTTTCTTTTCAGACCAGCCATCGGCGGTGCGGGTGCGGTAGCCCTTCGCCAGATGCATGGTCTGGCCGTCCGGCGTGATGAAGGGCTCTCCGGTGCGAACGAATTCAGAGAACTTCTGCCACTGGCCGTCCTGATAGCGGAAACCGACAATGTGTGGCCTCTCATAGCCTTCACCGGTTACGAAATAGAATTCTTCCATGCCTGGCGCGAAGACACCTTCAAGCTCCCAGCCGTCCTTTGAGATCAGGTCGGGCGCAAACACTTCCGCCTTCGCGCCCGGTGGGGTCTGCCCCAACAAGGGTCCCTTGACCGCAGGAAAGTCTGCCGCAGATGCGGCCGCTATGCCCGCAGCGAGTGACGCTGTCAGCGCCCATAGGGGTGAAAAGATGCGTTTCATATTTTCCTCGTGGTCTCGTTTGTCGCATCGTTAGGAAGGCGTACATGCGCTTTCAATACGAACGCGATGAACTGTGCCGATAACACGTTATAGTGTTACATTTCCAGTTCCTTGAGGATGGCGTCCCGGTCGGCGTCCTTGACGGCGGGCCCGTGGCGCACTTCCACTTCGGTGCGCGAGAATTTCGGTGTGGGGGCTGGTTGGCGCAGGCCGTCAACTTCAATGAAGCTTTCTCGCGCCACGTTATGCGGGTGGGCGTGTGCTTCCCAGAACGGCAGGATCGGTGCGAAGCAGGCGTCGGTGCCGCCGAGGAGCTCGTTCCATTCATCCAGTGTTTTGGTTTTGAACAGCACCTTCAGTTCTTTCTTCAGTGCTGTCCATTCGCCGGGGTTTAGGTGCTTTTGCATCCAGGTCCCGTCTAGGCCGGTACGCTCGATAAACACCTGCATGAACTGGGGTTCGATCGCGCCAAAGCTGGCGAACTTGCCGTCCTTGGTTTCAAACGTGCCGTAGAAATGCGCGCCGCCATCGAGGAGGTTCACGCCGCGCATGGGCGCCCAGCGGTGGTTGGCCATCAGGGAGTGGAAGATGCTCATCAACGCCGAGGAGCCTTCAACCATGCTGACATCAATGGCTTGCCCCTTGCCCGATGTACGCGCTTCCAGGATACCGCACACAAGGCCAAACGCCAGCATCATGCCGCCGCCGCCATAATCACCCACCAGATTAAGCGGCGCGGTGGGTGGCCCGTCCTTCGGGCCCATGGCATGCAGAGCACCCGAAAGGGAAATATAGTTGATGTCGTGGCCAGCCGCACTCGCCAGTGGCCCGGTCTGGCCCCAGCCGGTCATGCGGCCATAAACGATCTTGGGGTTGGCCATCAAAACTTCATCGGGCCCCAGGCCCAGCTTTTCCATCACGCCGGGGCGGAAGCCTTCAAACAGCGCGTCTGCCGTTTTCGCGAGCTCGAGGAAGATCTTGCGGTCTTCCTCGCTCTTCAGGTCAAGGGCAATGGAACGCTTGCCGCGCCGGTTGATATCGCCCTTCATTTCAAGGGGGCTATTGCCGGGGCGGTCGATGGCGATCACCTCCGCGCCCATGTCTGCGAGCATCATGCCGGCGAACGGGCCCGGCCCGATGCCAACAAGTTCCAGAATGCGTACGCCCTTGAGTGGCCCCATATTTTCCCCCTTGATGTTGCTCCCGCTTACTTCGGCGCCATCCTTGCGGCGGCATCCATGCGGATCACTTCACCATTAAGGTAGGTGTTTTCCACGATATGACCAGCCAGTTTGGCATATTCTGCGGGCTTGCCCAGGCGCTTGGGGAAGACAACCTGGTTCGTCAGGCTCTCGACCGCTGCTTCAGGCAGGCCGTCAAACAGCGGCGTGTGAATAAAGCCCGGTGCGATGGTCATCACGCGCACGCCCTGGCGGGCAAATTCGCGTGCGGTCGGCAGGGTCATGCCCACGATGCCACCCTTTGAGGCAGAGTAAGCTGCCTGGCCGATCTGGCCTTCGTAGGCCGCAACGGATGCCGTGTTGATGATCACGCCGCGCTCGCCGTCTTCACCTGGTTCGTTATGCTGCATGGCTTCTGCCGCCTGCGCGAGCACGTTGAAGCTGCCGATCAGGTTGATGGCAATTACCTTGTTGAAGTGTGCCATGCCGTACCGGTTGCCTTCGCGGTCCAGCACCTTCTGCGGCGTGCCGATGCCGGCGCAGTTCACGGCGATATCAACGCTGCCGTAGGTGCTTTTGGCGGTGGCAATCGCGTTCGCCACGTCGTCTTCGCTGGTGACATCCGTCTTCACATAAGTGGCAGCGTCGCCCAGCTTTCCCGCGAGCTCATTGCCCATCTCGTCATTGAGATCGAGGATCACGGCGTTGGCGCCCTTGGATACAAAATATTCTACCGTCGCGCGGCCAAGGCCCGATGCGCCGCCGGTCACGATTGCGGTTTTACCCTTAAATTCCATGAGAAATCTCCAAACCTGAAATGTTGCGGTGCAGCATAGTGCCTCGCATGTGCGAAATCAAGTTTGGAGACGGGTTTAAATCGTGGTGTATTGGCTGATGGCTTTATCGTCGCCGGGCAGCTGGATTTCGCGGTCATACACCAGCCCCAGCTTTTCAATCAGGCCGATGGATTTAGCGTTTTTCGGGTCCACGATCGCGAGGATACGGTCCATGCCCAAACTCTCGCGGCCAAACTTCAGCACGGCGGCGGCGGACTCGAACCCATATCCCATGCGCATATGCTCGCCCAGGAAAGTGAAGCCGATGTCCGGCGCATCCAGGCCAGGCCGGTCCACCAGGCCACACATGCCCACGGCCTCGCCCGTGTCCTTGAGTTCAACCACATAAAGGCCAAACCCGTTTTTCGCATAGCTGCCCATGAGGTTCTTTTCCAGATACGCCGTCGCGTCCTCAAGTGTGCGCAGGCCGCGGTCACCAACGAATTCGATGAATCCGGGGCTGTTGTATATCGCAAGGGCGAAAGCCGCGTCGTCCAGTGTGGCTTCGCGCAGGCGCAGGCGTTCTGTTTCCATGATCATGGGTCGTTCCTCATTAACTGTCGTTTCTTGTTTGGCGATTTGCATAGCACGGCATGCCTGCGTGGGGGAAGGTGCCTTCAATAAGCGCTGGACGCAGGCTCTGATCATATTATTGTGATGCCCCGCGATGGCGCTTTGCCTTGGATTAACCGGGCAGCTACCCATATTGCCAGAACATGATTTCAGTTTAGGTCTTATGGGACCGGAGGCATTTATGACATTCGACTATGATCTTTTTGTAATCGGCGCGGGTTCAGGCGGTGTGCGTGCCAGCCGTATAGCGGCAGGCTTCGGCGCCCGCGTTGCCGTGGCGGAAGAGTTCCGCGTGGGCGGCACCTGTGTGATCCGCGGCTGCGTGCCCAAAAAGCTCCTGGTCTATGCTTCCCATTTCTCTGAAGACTTCGAAACAGCCAAAGGCTTTGGCTGGACGGTGGGTGACGCCAGCTTCGACTGGAACACACTGATCGCAAGGAAAGACGCGGAGATCGACCGGCTGAATGGCCTCTATATCCAGACGCTGAAGGGCGCGGGCGTGGAGATCATCGATGGCC
>JBNKYQ010000115.1:0-9365 GCA_050300975.1 Kordiimonas sp. | reverse complement strand
CCCGTTGGCTCATCACAAAACAGCACACCCGGTCGCTTGGCGATGGCGCGGGCGATGGCCACCCGCTGCTGTTCACCGCCAGAGAGCTCACTTGGAAAATGCCGGAGCCGTTCGCCAAGCCCCACAAGGTGAAGAGCATCAGCAGCCTTCAAGGGGTTTGAAGCGATCTCGGTCACCAATTCGACATTCTCTTCCGCCGTGAGGCCCGGCATCAGATTATAGTTCTGGAACACGAAGCCAACATTGTCCCGGCGGTAGCTGGTGAGATCCCGGTCAGACATGGCTGTCAGGTCGCGCCCATGATAGAAAACATGGCCGTCTGTTGGCGTATCCAACCCGCCCAGGATATTCAGAAGCGTCGATTTGCCGCTTCCGGATGGCCCCAGAAGGACGATCACTTCACCGTCCCGGATGGTCACATCGACTCCGCGAAGCGCCCGCACCTGGGCGGAGCCTTCCCCGTAGATTTTGGTCAAACCCGAGACTTCAAAGCATGTGCTGGACTTCAGCATCTGGCCCCCAATCCTAGAATATACACAACGCCGGCAGCTTAACGCATTGTAATCATATGCTAAAGACGGCGAAAGGTCGCATAAGGTTCGCCCTTTTTTGACGATCCCCTTAAAATTAAGACCGTGACAAACTATATTGTCATAGTATATATGGGGAACCATAGAAGAAGTGGCTTTAGCCACGAAAAATAAGCGGCATAAGCCGCACAAAACGACAAGTGGCGCAAGCCACATAGAAAAAACGCGAGGATGACGTGAGGAAGATTCTTAAGATTGCCGCGCCTGGAATGGTGCTGGCGGCTGCCATTGGTTCTGTAATGGTACTTGCTGCAGCCAAAGAAGCCCCGGAAAAGAAAGAAGAAGCGCCGCGACCTGTTTCGCTGCACGTTGATGAAGTACGCGCAGAGCGCGTTGCCTTGTCTGTGCGCACACAGGGCGAGGTTCGCCCGAAAACAGAGGTCGACCTGACCCCACAGGTTTCCGGGCGCATCATTTCCATTTCAGAGTCGTATGCTGAAGGCGCAGGCTTCAAGGCAGGCGACACCCTGATCCAGATTGAAGATGCGGATTACCGCCTGGCAGTAACCAGTGCGGAAGCCCGCGTTGCGGAAGCCCGTGTGAGGCTTGAGCAAGAGCTCGCAGATGCGCGCATCAAGAAAAAGCAGTGGCAGGACTGGGTCAAGGATGGCCAACCAACGCCGCTTGCCCTGAACCAGCCACAGGTTGCCGAAGCCCAGGCAAAACTGCGTGCGGCTGAAGCAGACCTTGAAAAAGCCAAACTGAATTTGGACCGGACCCAGATCAAGGTGCCTTTTGCTGGTCGCGTTCTGGAACGCAAGGTTGGTGTTGGTCAATTCGTGAATGTTGGCACTCAATTGGGCCGCGTGTTCGCGACAGACAAAGTGGAAGTCCGCCTGCCCCTGACCGACGGTCAGTTGACAGAGCTGGACCTGCCACTTGGCTTCGTCGCATCAGCTGACAACGCCCCTGTTGTTACTTTCAGCGCAACAATGGGCGGTGAAGCCCACACCTGGACAGGCCGCATCGTTCGCACCCATGCCTCGGTGGATCAACAGACCCGCCTGATGTATGCGGTCGCCGAAGTGCAGGACCCTTACGGTATCTCCGTGGACGAAAAAGGCATGCCGATGGCTGTTGGCCTGTTCGTCAACGCTGAAATCAAAGGTGTTGTGGCACAGGATGCCCTGGTGATGCCTCGCGACGCTCTCCGGAGCGAAGACAAGGTTTATGTGATCAAGGACAATAAGCTCGAAATCAAGACTGTCGAAGTACTGTCGACGTCTGTGGATCGTGTCTTTGTATCGGCGGGCGTTGCGCCTGGCGATAAGGTTGTCACGTCGCCTGTACGCGCCGCGTATGACGGCATGGCCGTTCAGGCCATCGAGCGCAGCGCACAGAACCTAGACAACGCATCGCGTTAAGGGGGCCAGCATGAATAAGCTTATTGAATGGTGGGCACGCAATTCCGTTGCTGCCAACCTGCTGATGGTCGGCATCTTTTTGGCCGGTATCGTTGGCTATTTCTCGATGGAACGGGAAATGTTCCCGACCATCCGTTTCCCTGGCCTGCAGATCGAAGTGGCCTGGCCTGGCGCCAGCCCGGTTGAGATCGAGGAACAGATCGTCGCACGGGTCGAGGAATCGGTCCGCGACCTGGACAACATCCAGTGGGTAAGGTCCACATCCCAGGAAGGTTTCGGCGGCATCTACATCCTCGCAGAAGAGAATGTGGACTTCACCCAGTTCATGAACGATGTGAAGATCCGGGTCGATTCCATTTCCAGTTTCCCACGCGACATTGAACCTCCACGGGTTCAGCAGTGGGTTAACCGGGACGAATATATCCGCATCGCGGTGCATGGTGATCTTGGCGAACGCGAACTGAAACGGCTGGCTGAAAAGCTGCGCCGGGAAGCTGCCCAGCTGGATGCCGTGAACCTTGTTGAGCTGTTCGGCGTTCGCAATGAAGAAGTTTCAATTGAAGTGAGTGAAGAGCAGCTTCGCCGCTACAATCTGAGCTTTGCGCAAGTTGCAGCAGCAATCCGCAACACGTCGCTGAACTCCTCAAGTGGTACTGTCCGCACCAATAGCGGTGAGTTCAACATCACCACGCGGAACATGGCCGACAACAAGCATGACTTTGCATCCATCATTGTTCGTCAGACCAATGACGGTGGCACCATTCGCGTTGGTGACGTGGCCACAGTGATTGACGGTTTCGAAGACAATGAGATCCTGGCAACCCTCAATGGTGAGCCCGCAGTTCTGCTGCAGGTGATGACCACGGAAACCATGGACATTGTGACCGCGTCTGCGTCCGTCAACAAGTGGATCAAGGAACGGGCTGAAACCTTGCCAGCTGGGGCGAAACTTACCCTCTGGACTGACAATAACGAAGCCTTCCAGGGGCGCATGGAAACCATCGGCGGCTCTGCTTTCTATGGTCTTATCCTTGTGCTGATCGTGCTGATGCTGACTCTGCGGCCTATCGTGGCCTTCTGGGTAGCAATGGGCATCGCCACGGCTTACGCGGGGGCCTTCGTGTTCCTGCCGGGCCTGGGCGTATCCATCAACATGCTCTCCACCTTCGCCTTCCTTCTGGTTCTGGGTATCGTGGTCGATGACGCGATTGTTGTCGGCGAAAGCATCCACTCGGAAAGCCAGAAAACCGGCGGCGGCATTACGGCCTCCGTGTTTGGCACACAGCTGGTGGCAAAGCCCGTAATCTTCGCGGTTTTGACAACCATCATCTTCTTCCTGCCATGGGTGGCCGTGGGCGGCAACACAGCTGAGTTCACGCGGCATATCACATGGGTTGTTGTAACAGCCCTGTCGTTCTCACTTGTCGAGTCCCTGCTGATCCTGCCGGCTCACCTGTCGCACCTGAAGCCACGCGCCAACCTGGGCCGCTTCAGCCGGTTCCAGAAGAAGATCGCAAGCGGCATCACCAACTTCGCCCAGCGCCACTATCGCGGCATTGGCGAGTGGGCGGTGAACCGTCGCTACCTGACCTTCTCCATCTTCCTGTTTGTCCTGATCATCGGTTTCGCCCTCAACAGCCTTGGCTATATCAAACAGGGTTGGGATCCGGAGTTTGACAGCGATGAAATTCGGGTCAATGTGACCATGCCTGAAGGCGCGTCCTATAACCGCGCGCTGGAGATCCTGGCTCAGCTTCAAGGTGCGGAAAAAGCACTCGCAGAGGAAGTTGCGCAGATCAGTGACGGCGAAGGCCACCTGATCGAGAACTGGTACACGCGCTCCCGCCGCGATAGCGTACTGGCCATCGTGAAGCTGGTGCCGCCTGAGAAGCGGGAAATGACCACCAAGGAAGCCGCTATCCGTCTGCGTGAGTTGATGGGCGATGTTCCTGATGCCAAATCGGTATCCGTGGAATATCAGGACGGCAACAACAGCCCAGGCTTTGAGCTGTCGGTTCGTCACCCAGACCTCGACATCCTGCGTGACGCTGTCGACGACCTTGAAGCGCAACTGCGTACCTATGACGCCCTCTATGATGTCCGGAACAACCTCTCCGGCGCGTCCGAGGAAATCCGCCTTGAACTGAAGCCCGGCGCTGAAAAGCTCGGCCTGACGCTCGCAGATGTGTCGACCCAGGTTCGCCAGGCTTACTACGGCGTTGAAGCCCAGCGTATCCCGCGTGAAGGCCAGGACGTCAAAGTGATGGTTCGCTACCCACGGGAAAGCCGCCGCACGATCGAAAGCCTCAAGGACTTCCGGGTTCGGACGGCTGACGGCAAGGAAGTGCCGCTGCTTGCGATCGCTGACCTTGAATATGCCCCAGGCATTACGGCAATCAACCGCTGGAACATGAGCCGTGCGGCCCGTGTCAGCGCCGACCTCAAGGAAAGCGTTCGTGATGACATCATGAAGGACCTTGAGAAGAACTTCTTCCCATCCTGGGAGAAGAAGTATCCAGGCGTGAACCGTGAGCCAATCGGCCAGGCGCAGGGCCAGCAGAAGTTCCTGATGGAAATCTTCAAGCTGTACGGCATGGCTATCTTCATCATGTATATGATGCTGGCCATCGCATTCAAAAGCTACTGGCAGCCGTTTGCCATCATGGTCGCAATTCCATATGCGATTGTGGGTGCCTTCCTTGGCCACCTGGCAACGGACATGACCTTGGGTATCTTCAGCTACTTCGGCATCGCGGCCGCTGCGGGGGTTGTGATCAACGACAACCTTGTCCTGATGGATTACTGCAACAAGCTGCGTGAAAGGGGCATGAAGCCTGCTGAGGCAATCGTGGAAGCCGGCGTTGCCCGCTTCCGGCCGATCCTCCTGACGTCTGTCACCACCTTCGTTGGCCTGGTGCCGATGATGCTGGAGCAGTCGATCCAGGCAGCCTTCCTCAAGCCTGTGGTTGTTGCCCTGGCGGGTGGTGTCCTGATCGCCTTCTTCGTGACGCTTCTGATGGTCCCTGCCCTGTTCGCTATCGGGCTTGATATCGGTGCCATGTTCCGCCGCCTCTGGATGGCCATCAAACGCATGTTCCAGGGCAAGCCGAAGAGCGAGGCCCCTGCCCAGGCAGAATAGGCTTCACAACATTCCAAAACAAAAAAGGCCACCGGATATCCGGTGGCCTTTGCTTTTGCTCAAACGTTGTTCCGGCCTAGAAGCCAGCCGCATAAGACCCTGGCCTGCGCGGGTCAGCAGCCCCTAAAATCAGGCCATCTGCTGAACGGGCGAGAGACTGGGCAGAGCCTAGAACAGTATCCCAGGCTTCATTTGCGCCTGTTTTCACCTGATGCCCCATCTGCCCCAGCAGGCGGCGAGTATCAACCGAATGGCCCGGCTCCAGGAACAAACGATCAGGAAGCCACTGGTGGTGAATGCGCGGCATGTTGACCGCGGCCTGCACATTCATGTCAAACTCCATCACATTCAGCAGGGTCTGCAGCACCACAGTAATGATGGTAGACCCTCCCGGGCTTCCCGTGGCCATAACCGGTTCCCCATCCTTGAAAAGGAAAGTCGGTGTCATGGAACTGAGGGGGCGCTTGCCCGGCTCGATGGCGTTGGCTTCCCCACCCAAAAGGCCATAGCCGTTCGGCATACCCGGCTTGGCAGAAAAATCATCCATCTCGTTGTTCAGCAGGAATCCCGCACCTGGCACCGAATGGCCGTTGCCATACGTGTAGTTCAGCGTATAGGTGTTGGAAACCATGTTGCCGGCCTTGTCCATAACAGAGAAATGCGTGGTATCGTTGCTTTCTTCCGGAATGTTTTGTGCGGGTGCGACCTGTGCCGACGGTGTTGCGCGATCAGGGTTGATCTTAGCCCTGATTTCGGCGGCGTATTCTTTACTGGTAAGTGCCTTAACCGGCACATTGAAATAATCCGGGTCACCCAGGTATTTCGACCGGTCCGCATAGGCATATTTCATGCTTTCCGTCAGCCGGTGGATATAGGCCGCACTGTTGTGGCCAAGAGATTTCATGTCCCAGCCTTCCAGAACATTCAGCATTTGTATCACATGCACCCCACCAGACGATGGCGGCGGCATGGAGACAAGCTTATACCCGCGATACGTGCTCGTGAGCGGTTCACGCTCAACCACGCGATATTTCTTCAGGTCATCATGGGTCATGATGCCGCCCTGCGCTTCCATTGCAGCGATGAGCTTGTCGGCAACCGGGCCTTCATAAAAACCGGCGGCACCCTTGGCTGCAATGATTTTCAGCGTTTCGGCCAGATCAGGTTGGCGGAAAATTTCCCCAGCTTCATAAAGGGAGCCATCCGGCTTGAAGTAGTTTTTGGCGCTTTCCGGGTCTGCCTTCAGGCGCTTTGCATAACGCCCGAGCGACTCGTTTAAGGCCCATGTCATCGGGAAGCCCTCTTCAGCAAGTCTGATGGCCGGGGCCATCACATCCGCGAGGGACATGGTTCCATATTTCTCAAGGGCCGTCGTCAGGCCCAGTACAGTTCCAGGAACACCGCTGGATTTCATTGTGAACTGCACGAGGTTGTCGTCTACATTGCCGTTCCCATCAAGGAACATGTCCCGGTGCGACGCCGCTGGTGCCATCTCGCGGTAATCCAGCGCGATCACGCGGTCTTCCTGCTTCAGGTAAATCATCATGAAGCCGCCGCCGCCCAGGTTTCCGGCTTGTGGGTGAGTGACAGCCAGCGCAAAGCCCGTGGCCACTGCCGCATCTACCACGTTACCGCCCTTTTCCATAATTTCCCGGCCAGCCATGGACGCAAAGGTCTCTTGGCTCACGACCATGCCGTTGCGGGCAATCGTCGGGTGGAACTGGGTGTCATAGACAATGATCGGGGCACTTGTGTCGGCCCATGTAGCGCTGGCGATAGAGCCCAAGGCTGCCACCAGAACCACGAAAATACGCAGCATACTCATGCAAAACTCCCTCTGATATGGATCACCCATATGTTAGACGAACTTCCCTGAAGCCTTGGGAGTGTATCGTTCATCCCCGTAGGCCGTCAATCATACCGCCCGGATGTGGCCCCATAGGCCCAAGACCCTTGCAGGGCACGCCGCAATCGGGCAGTTTTCAGGAAGTAACGGCTATCATGAAATAGCCTGGCTCGGGGGAGGATCAAGAGTGAAGGAAAAACTGGCGCATCTCTATTTCGGCGATGACCATGCGGCACACCGTTTTCGGATGACGCTGCTGGCCGTTGACCTGCTGACCATCATCTTCTTCATCGTCTCCTCGCTGCTGGAACGCGGGCCGATGACACGGATCGTTGACTATGTCATCGCGCTGATCCTGGCCCTTGAGTTCGGCGCCCGTTTTGCCATTGCCCGCAGCCGCTGGCGCTTTCTATTGTCCTTCAATTCGGTGGCGGACCTGGTGGTGATTTTCTCGCTGGTGGCGCCGCTGTTTGTCGACAACCTCGGCTTCCTGCGCGTTGTGCGTATGCTCAGGCTCCTCAGGTCCTACCATATGCTCAAGACCATCCGGAAAGAGTCGCTCTGGTTCCGCAAGAACGAACAGATCATCCAATCCAGCGTCAATCTGGCGATCTTCGTTTTCGTCATCACGGCTGTGGTCTATGTGCTGGAATCGAGCCGGAACGACGCCATCAATAATTATCTGGATGCGCTCTATTTCACTGTGGCAACACTGACGACCACCGGCTTTGGCGACATCACCATGGACGACACATTGGGGCGGATGGTGTCTGTGGTCATCATGGTGTTCGGCGTCGCGCTGTTCTTGCGCCTGGTGCAAACCATTTTCCGCCCCACCAAGGTGGAATATCCCTGCGGCACCTGTGGCCTGACCCGCCATGACCCGGACGCCGTTCACTGCAAGCATTGCGGTGCCACGCTCAAGATCCCGACCGAAGGCGAATGGACTTAGGGGCCATCCGCCAACGGCTGTCAGGTTACTTGTCTTCAAGGTCCACAAGCTTGGGGTAGTTCACGTCCGCCTTCATGATGAAGCCCGGGATGTCGGTCTCCCACGTCGCTTTCACGGACTCGTCATAGTTCAGGTAGAGCTTGCCGTCCACAATCCGCCAGACTTCAGGGTCGCCCTTGGCCGTATAGCCGCGCGCCATGGCCCAGGCGCAATATCCGCCGTACTGGGGGGCATATTTTGCAGGCTCGGCCATGAAGGCTTTGAGGTGCGCTTCCGAGGTGAAGCGCCACTCGGCCCCCATATAGTCTGTCTGGAATTTCTTGTCGCCTTTGATTGCCTTGCCGTCAGTGAAATAGGACACAACATCATAGCCGCCCGCAGCCCGGTCATTGAATATACCGGTATAGATGGGGTCTTCGCCGGCCTGTGCGGGGCTGGCGGCAATCAATAATATCAGGGTCAAAAAAGGTAGAATGCGCTTCATGGCTGGCTCCTGTCTCTGCACCAAATGCTTTATCAACGAATGCACCAGCGTGCACTTCAAGCCACCGTCAACTATTCGTGTGCGGGCCAGCCGACCTTGTTCAATTTTTGTTCAGCTTGCTTGTGCCAACCTCAGTTTCATCTAAAGTCGTACTGCGGGAATTGGGTTTGAGGGGAACCAGATGCACAGTCGATCCATGTGGCTCAAGTGGGCCGGAATTTTGGCGATGTCGACCACGCTTGCGGCCTGTGGAGGCTCCAGCTCTCCCCGGCTTGTGCCGGTTATCCCGACCGTTGTAGAGCCCCCAGAACAACCCCCACTTGACGGCAATCCGGACGATTTCAAGACCGACGAATATAGCCGAAGCTGGGGGCTTGAGGCCATCAACGCCGCCAGCGCCTATGCCAAGGGCTATACCGGTGATGGCGTTGTCATCGGCCTGGTGGACTTCAATTTCGATTTCACATCCGATGAACTGAATTTCCACAGCGCCAGCCGCGGTGCAGATGCTGACCTGCGCGACATCTATGAAGCCCAGTTCGAAAAGCCTGCGTCGACGCAGCCCCACGGCCAGGCCGTGGCGGTCGTAGCCGCTGGGGTCAAGAATGATACGGACACGCACGGCGTGGCCTATGACGCTGAGGTGATCGCGGTCGACTTCTTCTCGGGCGTACGCAGCTATCAGGAGCGTTCGAACGGCGTCCTGTACACGATTTCCAACCCGTATCTGTACGCTTATGAAAACGGCGCGCGGGTGATCAACAAATCCCTCGGGTTTGATGAGGATGATGTGGTCAGCAACCTACCTGATGTCAGTGAACGCTACACGCTGGAATATGAGACCACAGCTATTGAAGCCGGTGCGCTGCCCCTGTTTATCGGCGGCGATCACTCCATTGCCGCCGGAACTATCGGCGGTGTAACCCATCACCAACCCGCCGGCATACTCTGGATTGATGCCCACGGCGATTTCAACACGCCCGGCACTTC
>JBNKYQ010000114.1:0-9479 GCA_050300975.1 Kordiimonas sp. | reverse complement strand
CATCGACAAGCTGGTAGCTGAACTTGGTGAAGGCGACTATGAGAAGGACGAGAAGTCCAAGCATGTTGCGCTCACTGAAGATGGTCATGAGAAGATCGAGAAGATCCTCGCGGAACAGGGCCTTCTGAAGTCCGAAAACCTCTATGACTATGAGAATACCCAGATCGTTCACCACGTGGACCAGGCCCTGAAGGCGCGCACCATGTTCGAGCGCGACACTGACTATATCGTCAAGGGCGACAAGGTGGTAATCATCGACGAATTCACCGGCCGGATGATGGACGGGCGGCGCTACTCGGGCGGCCTGCACCAGGCGCTTGAAGCCAAGGAAGGCGTTCAGATCCAGCCTGAAAACCAGACGCTGGCATCGATCACCTTCCAGAATTATTTCCGTATGTACCCCAAGCTTGCTGGCATGACCGGCACGGCGGCCACGGAAGCCGAGGAATTCGGAGACATCTATGGCCTGGGCGTGATCGAGATCCCGACCAACGTACCGGTTGCCCGTATCGACGAACACGACGAATTTTATCGCACGGGCAAGGAAAAGTTCGACGCCATCATCAAGGACATCATCGAAGCGCAGGAAAAGGGCCAACCAGTGTTGGTTGGTACTGTGTCGATCGAGAAGTCCGAAGTGCTGTCGGACTATCTCAAGAAGAAGAAGATCAAACACCAGGTTCTGAACGCCCGTTTTCACGAACAGGAAGCACACATCATTGCCCAGGCGGGTCGTCTCGGTGCCGTAACGATTGCCACAAACATGGCAGGCCGCGGTACGGACATCCAGCTCGGTGGTAACGCCGAGATGCGGATCGCCGACGAAACCGCGGGCGTTGACGACGAAGCCAAGATCAAGGAAATCAGCGACCGCATCCGCAAGGAAGTCGAAGAAGAGAAGCAGAAGGTTCTTGAAGCCGGCGGCCTGTATGTTGTTGCGACCGAGCGTCACGAAAGCCGCCGCATCGACAACCAGCTACGGGGTCGCTCCGGTCGCCAGGGTGACCCTGGCCGCACCAAATTCTTCCTGTCGCTTCAGGATGACCTTATGCGCATCTTCGGCCCAGAGCGCATGGACGCCATGCTCGTGCGCCTCGGCATCGAGGAAGGCGAGGCCATCATCCACCCATGGATCAACAAGGCGATTGAGAAAGCCCAATCCAAAGTGGAAGCCAGGAACTATGACATCCGTAAGAACCTGGTGAAGTTCGACGACGTAATGAACGACCAGCGCAAGGCCATCTACGAGCAACGCACGGAAGTGATGGATGCAGAAGAAGTTCATGAAACCATCAAGGACATGCGCGCGGATGTGATCCAGAATATCGTGGAAACACGCATTCCGCCAAAATCTTACCCAGAACAGTGGGATATCGACGGGTTGGACGAAGATGTGAAGCTCAAGCTGAGCCTTGATGTGGACGTTCGCGCATGGGCCGCCGAAGAAGGCGTTGATGACCATGTGATCATTGAGCGCCTCGAAGAGGCCGCTGAGCTAGCAATGACCGAAAAGGCGCTGCGTATCAATGAAATGACCCGTGCGCCAGACACCGAAGTACAGGGCGATGGCGAAGAACCGGCAGAAGGCGATTCCTTTGGCATGTGGGAGAAGGATATCGAAAAGAGTATTCTTCTGCAGGTTCTGGATCAGGAATGGAAAGAACACCTTCAGAACCTTGATCACCTGCGCCAGGGCGTGAGCTTGCGTGCCTATGGCCAGCGCGATCCGCTCAATGAATATAAGACGGAAGCTTTCAGCCTGTTTGAAGGCATGCTCTATCACATCCGGGAAGAGACGACGCAAATTCTGGGTCGGATTGAGCTTGCCCCACAAATTCGCCCCGAGGACCTGGAGCCTGAAGCGCCGTCCGTGTTCAAGGAAAGCCACCCGGCGCCAGAAATGGCCGTGGGTGCCGCAGCCACAAGTGGTGGCTTCAATCCGAACGACACCTCAACCTGGGGTGACGTGCCGCGGAATGCGCCTTGTCCATGTGGCTCGGGCGAAAAGTTCAAGCACTGCCACGGCGATATCAAGAACATGAACCCGGCGGCATTCTCTGGCGCGCGTCAGGTAGCGAACCCATTCGCTGACGTGGGCCGCAATGACCCCTGCCCGTGTGGGTCAGGCAAGAAATTCAAACACTGTCACGGCGCTTTCTAGCGCAAATCTAGGCAATCAGTAGAGATTTCAAGCGGGCTTTCTGGCCCGCTTTTTTCTTTTAATATATATAGTTAAACGATTTATCCCCAGATGAACCGATTATGAACATCCGGCTCAGAATGGTGTAAGCAGGGTTTGGCTATCGTGTCTCCATAAGACGAGGAGACCGAGTTATGACAGCACAAACAAGAACCTCTATCCTTCTGGCAGCAGCAACCTCCCTTGCTTTCGGCGGCGCCGCAGAGGCCGATCACCGCGACCCCCGTGATCTGCCAACTTACGATCCGGAAAGCGCTGTGTTCCGCACAAGCCACCCTATCCGGGTTTTCGTTGACGTGGACACGAAGGACGAGCGCCGTGAAGCGGGCCTGACCGAGTTTGAAGCCAGGGCTTACAAGCAACTGCGTTATGGCCTGCCGAGCTATGTTGAGTTTGTGCGTGAACGGCATCACGCCGATATGGTGGTGCGCGCCCGCGAGCAGGATTACCGTTTCGGTTTCCGCGTGGTCGACACTGATCGCAAGGATAAGAAATACAAGAAGTATGCCCGCAATGTTGGCGGTCGCTGCGGCCATTTCCAGAAAGCCTACTACACCAAGGTGAAGGAAAAAGGCGAGGCCTACGCATCCTACGGGATCAAGATCGCCATGCAGGGGTATGGCCGCGACACGGACTTCATCGAGCTGCGGTCGGCTGAAAACTTCAGCTACGGTACCGATCTTGTAGCCCACACTAATTGCGGCATGGTGTCCACCCGCCATATGCCGTCAAGCGGTGTTGCCGAGCTGTTTGCCCGCAATACGCCTGAGTACCGGAGCCATGTTGCCCGCGAAGTGCGCGAAGAGGCTGCGGAAGACCTGGGCCGCGCGCTCGCCCACAAGATCAGGAATGGCGTAGACCATTATTACCTCAACCTGGCGACACGGCTGAGCCAGGCAGACTATGACCGATATTCACGTCGTGGTGGCGATTATGGCTTGAGTTCTGAGTATGGCCACCACACCCCGCGTCCTCCGGTAGCTGAAAACCAGCACTATAAATTGGAGGGCGACGACCTGGGCACCGCGGTTTTCGTCGTAACCGGGCTGGCGATCCTCGCTGCCACCCTGGACGACTAAACCTCCCCCTTTTGAGGTGCCTGTCACTGAAGCGCCCGGTAATCCGCCGGGCGCTTTTTTTACCAAAAGTGATTGCCTAGAAAAAAGCGCCCGAGAGTCTCTCGAGCGCTTCTTTGATCCGGGCTTGTGACCAGTTTTTTGCCCTGTAGGGCTTTTGCGTTCGGGCCTATTCGAACGCATCCTCCCACGAGCCTTGGGTGGCCGCTTTAGAATATTCGGTCGCCCGGTTTTCGAAAAAGTTGGTATGCTCCACGGCGTTCAGCATGCTGTCGAGCCATGGCAGCGGGTTTTTCTCCACATGGAAAACTTCATCCAGGTCCAGCTGCGACAGACGACGGTCAGCGATGTAGCGGATATATTGCTTCACTTCCTCAGCTGTCAGGCCTTCGATCGCGCCCATGCCAAAGGCCAGATCGATAAAGGCGTCTTCGTGGTGAACAATGGTTTTGCAGGCTTCTGTCAGCTCGTTCCGCATGCGATCATCCCACAGGTCTGGGTGCTCTTTCATCAGCGTGTGGAACAGTTTGATGATGCTGTTGCAGTGCAGGCTTTCATCCCGAACAGACCAGGTGATGATCTGGCCCATGCCCTTCATTTTGTTAAAGCGCGGGAAGTTGAGCAGCATGGCAAAAGAAGCGAACAGCTGCAGGCCTTCGGTGAAGGCGCCGAACACAGCGAGGGTCACCGCCGCGGACCGCAGGTCGTTCGAATTGAACTGCTGCATATAGTCATATTTGTCCTTCATCTCCTTGTAGCGGAGGAAGGCGGAATATTCCGTCTCAGGCATGCCCAGCGTATCGAGCAAGTGGCTGTAGGCCGCAATATGGATGGTTTCCATGTTCGAGAAAGCCGACAGCATCATCTGGACTTCGGTGGGTTTGAATATCTTGGTGTAATGCTTCATGTAGCAGTTGTTCACCTCGATATCGCTTTGGGTGAAGAAGCGGAAAATCTGCGTCAGCAGGTTCTTTTCCGACTCCGTCAGTTTCTTGGCCCAGTCGCGAACGTCTTCAGCGAGCGGAACCTCTTCCGGCAGCCAGTGAATTTGCTGCTGGGTAAGCCAGGCTTCATACGCCCAAGGGTACCGGAACGGCTTATAGACGTGCCGTTCTTCCAAAAGTCCTGTTGGTTCGAATGTTTCTACAGTCGCCGCTTCAGCCATACTGACCGTGCCTCCCACTCTTAACGCTGCTATTTTTCATGTTGCCCAAAGGTTGCGTGGCGGCAGTATAGCCCCTCAATTAGTAGAAGGGAATTTAAGAGACACAATATTTGGTAAAAAAAAGGCTTGCCGCTATAATCCAAAATCACGGTAGCAAGGGCGAATCAACAACATGGTGTAAGGCACTGTAGTCGGGATCGGGAAGACAGAAAAAATTACCTATTGATCATTCCGGTGTATGCACCCGATAATGATGCCATTCTTGGAAGGGCTAGGAATGTGAACGAGAGCAGTACACACAGTGTGCTCGGCGGCATTACTGCAAAGGCGATCCTTTTTGCAGCCATCGCGGCTGTTGTCCTGACAATGATCCAATTCTTCCTTGAAGTGCAACACGCCAAGGGCCGGACGGTCGCAGGGATCGAGGGCCTGATCACCTCCCTTGAAAAGCCTGCCGCAAGGGCTGTCCTCATTCTGGATGCTGAACTGGCCCACGATATCGCCGGAGGGATTCTCGAGCACCGCTTTATCACCGAAGCGAAAATCTTTGAGGACCACAATGTGGTGCTTGGCGAAGCTCGGCGATCAAAGGCATCCAATTATTCGCTGCTGCAGTCCATTGTCGGCATTTTTGTCGGCCTTGATACAGAAGTGTCACGTGAACTTGTATTGCCGGAGAGTATGTCTGAAGCCACAGGCGAAATCCGCATCAGCTTCGATGAGCGTCAGGCCGTCACAAATGAGCTGGGCAGCATCTGCATCCGGCTGTTCGTGACCTTCCTGATCGCCATGGTCGCCATTCTTGCTGTTCACGGCTACCTGACCCGCCAAAGCGACTAAACTCCGACAAGCCAAAAAGAAAAGGCGCGCCGATGGCACGCCTTCCTTGTGTTATCTCTATAAGCAGCCTTGGCTTACTGGCAGGCGAGGCATTCCTCATAATCCGTGCTGGAGTTTGAGCCGAGCTCAAGCTGCACTTCGCCTTTGGCCTTTTTCTGGTAACTGCCGGTCGCCACGACCTCAGCCCGGCTGATGGACTTGGAGCGGCAGTAATAGAGGCTCTTGAGGCCTTTCTTCCAGGCCTGATAGTGAATCTGGTGCAGGTCGCGCTTGTGCACGTTCGCCGGCAGGAAGATGTTCACCGACTGCGCCTGGCTGATATGCTCAGCGCGGTCAGCCGCCAGCTCAACCACCCAGCGCTGGTCCAGCTCAAACGCGGTCTTGAACACGTCTTTTTCTTCCTGGGTCAGGAAGTCCAAATGCTGCACAGAACCTTCGTTGATCGTGATCGACGTCCAGATCTCATCCGTGTCCTGACCTTTTTCCTTGAGGAGCCGCTTCAGCGCACGGTTATGAACGATGAAGTTACCAGACAGGGTCTTCTGGTTGTAGCTGTTGCCCGCAATCGGCTCGATCCCCGGGCTAGCACCGCCACAGATGGTGGAGATAGAAGCCGTTGGCGCGATGGCCGTCTTGTTGGAGAAACGCTGCATGATGCCATAGTCGGCGGCATCGGGGCATGGGCCACGCTCGAACGCAAGCGCTTCGGACGCGCGGTCAACTTCCGCTTCAATATGCTTGAAGATCTTCTTGTTCCAGGCCTTCGCCATAGCGCTTTCAAACGGGATCATATTGTCCTGCAGGAAGCTGTGGAAGCCCATCACGCCAAGCCCCACGGACCGCTCGCGCATCGCTGAATAGCGGGCTTTGGCCATCTCGTCCGGCGCGCGGTCGATAAAGTCCTGCAGCACGTTATCAAGGAACCGCATCACGTCAGGAATGAAGTCCTTGTTGTCTTTCCACTGCTTATAGTGCTCAAGGTTGAGGCTAGAGAGGCAGCACACAGCCGTCCGTTCGTTGCCCAGGTGGTCAAGGCCCGTTGGCAGCGTGATTTCAGCGCACAGGTTCGACGTTTTAACCGTCAAGCCAGCCAGCTTGTGATGCTCAGGCATCTGGCGGTTCACGGTATCGGAATAGATGATGTAAGGCTCGCCGGTCTCAACGCGAGCGGTCAGCAGGCGGATCCACAGGCCGCGCGCAGACACGGAGCGCACCGCATGGTGGTCTTTCGGACTGGTCAGAACCCACTCTTCATCCGCTTCCACCGCACGCATGAAGGCGTCGGTCACCAGCACACCATGGTGCAGGTTCGGCGTCTTACGGTTCGGGTCACCGCCTGTTGGGCGGCGGAGCTCGATGAACTCTTCGATTTCAGGGTGGCTGATCGGCAGATAAATCGCCGCAGACCCACGACGCAGGCTGCCTTGGGAAATGGCCAGTGTAAGGCTATCCATCACCCGCACAAACGGCACGATACCGCTGGTCTTGCCAACGCCGCCAACTGTCTCGCCGATCGACCGCAGGTTGCCCCAATAGGAACCGATACCGCCGCCTTTGGATGCAAGCCAGACGTTCTCTGTCCACAGGTCAACGATCGACGAAAGCTTGTCCTGTGCTTCGTTGAGGAAGCAACTGATGGGCAGGCCACGGTTGGTGCCGCCGTTCGACAGCACAGGTGTCGCAGGCATGAACCACAAGTTGGAAATATAGTTGTAGAGCCGCTGGGAATGCGCTGCATCGTCACCATAATAGGAGGCAACGCGCGCAAACAGATCCTGATAGCTCTCGCCGGGCATCAGGTAGCGATCCTCAAGCGTCGCTTTCCCGAAATCGGTGAGTAGCGCATCGCGGCTACGGTCTACTTCGACCGGCCCGCCATGCTCAAACTGAGTGACCTCAAACATTGTGCCCATATCTCCCTTGTCCGCCCTAGCCATGCGGTACTGACTCCTTCTTCGTCCCGAGAAACACCCCATTGTGCCCGAGCAAAGAACAAAAGTCGAACAAATCGACTTTTCGTAATTATTTCATGTGCTTAGCGAAGCGCTCGACCGAACTCCCCCGTTCGAGTCGCTGTATCGCCGCGAGATTTGTAGGATAAGGTCGAACGGGTATTTTCGTCAAGATAAAGTGGTGAGAATTTTTAAGTGCCCAATATCTAGTGTTTTTATGACAGGCGCATGACAGTCAGGGTTGCACAGAGTACACCCTGCCCACTATCAACTTCAGGAAATTCAATGAGTCGCGGTATGAACGCGGCCTAGAGGGTTTTGTCGCCCATCGCGAGGAATTTTTCGCGGCGCAGTTCTTTGAGGCGGGCACCGTCCATACCGGCCATGTCACGCAGCGATCGCTCCATCGCGTCGCCCAGCATGTTCATGCCGCGCTCAGGGTCGCGGTGCGCCCCGCCAAGTGGTTCAGAGACGATTTCGTCGATCACACCCAGCTTCAGAAGGTCCTGCGCCGTGATCTTGAGCGCCACAGCGGCTTCATTGGCCTTGTCATTGGTGCGCCACAGGATGGACGCGCAGCCCTCAGGCGAAATCACGGAATAGATGGCATGCTCCATCATCAGAACCTTGTTGGCCGCGGCGATTGCCACAGCGCCGCCGGAACCGCCTTCACCTACGATGCAGGTTACCATCGGCACTTCAAGGCCCAGGCATTTGTCAGTGGAGCGCGCGATGGCTTCCGCCTGGCCGCGTTCCTCGGCGCCTACACCCGGGTAGGCACCAGACGTGTCCACAAGGCTCAGCACCGGCAGGCCGAAGCGGTCGGCCATGTCCATCAACCGGATGGCTTTACGGTAGCCTTCAGGGCGCGCCATGCCAAAGTTGTGCTTGATCCGACTTTCGGTGTCCCAGCCTTTCTCGTGGCCCATGACCACACAGGCTTCACCGCGGAAGCGGGCGAGGCCGCCCACCAGCGCTTCGTCTTCACCGAATGACCGATCACCGGCAAGTGGTGTGAAATCTTCAAACAGGTGCCCAACCAGATCATGGAAGTGCGGACGCTCTGGGTGCCGCGCCACCTGCATCTTCTGCGTCGGCGTCAGCCCCGCATACGTTTCCTTGAGGAGTTTACCAAGTTTGTTTTCAAGCTGGCCGACTTCCGCCGTGATATCAGCACCACCCTTGAAGCTGCGCAGCTCGCGGATCTTGCCTTCCAGTTCAGCAATTGGCTTCTCAAACTCTAGAAACGTCATCATATCATTCGTATCCGTTTTTTGAGGCGACTTGTTCATGGACCCAGTAAACCATGTTTCGCCGACGGGCGCAAAATCCTTGATTGCTCATGCTATGTCAAGCTCTCAGTTCTCTGCTCCGCCGAGGCGCCTTTCGCTTGTTTTCTCAAGTTCCAAAGCCACCATATCTAGCGGCAATATTCTTTCGCGCTCGCTTGCGAACAAGGGTGCCTGATCGGCGTAATGCGGTGATGTGGCATCAAGCGTCGCACTGCCAAAATTATGAACAGTGCGGACCTGCTGTGTTCCGTCCGCGGCCCAATCGACAAACATGATGTAGCTATCACCAGCCGTTGCTTCAAGGTGCCCGGCTTCCTCATCCCATTCGGCATAGACAGCACGCAGCACATCAGGAGCGCCCGAAAGCGGCCAGATTTGGTCACCGCGAACCAGCTGGTTCACCTGTCCCCACGGTACGTCAAGGCGGCCAAACACCCCCTGCAGGCGCGACACAGCCTCGCGGTAAGTTGCCTTGAGATCAGGGGTTGGTTCGCCGCGCATATCGGCCATCACATGCGGCTTGCTTGTCAGCACCACAAGCGCTACAGCGGTATCGCCCGCATCCGTACAGCCTTGCCAGGTGCTCAACAGGTCCTGCCCTACCACCTCGTCGCTGCCCTCGTCAAACGCGATGGCAAGTACATCAGCGATGACCTTTCGGGTCAACGACTGTGGCGCATAGCAATTGTCATACTTGTAAGTGCGGAAGTCTTCGGCGCTGATGGCCACATCTTCGTCGAACAAAGTGCGGATGCGCATCGCCCGGTTGGTCATCCCGGTCTCGATGCCCATCGCGGCGAGGAACTGTTCTGGCCGTGGCTGGCCTGCGCCCACGCTGGCTTCGAACGGTGTGTTGTTGGCGTTATAAACGAAGCCCGATGGCGGATTCACCGTCTTTGGAATATCCGCAAAGGCGTGATAGCCCTGCCAGATAAGGTCAGACCGGTCCCCGGG
>JBNKYQ010000113.1:0-9684 GCA_050300975.1 Kordiimonas sp. | reverse complement strand
GCCCAGTTTCTCTCGGCTGACGGCGAGTTTGAGCGCCTTTCCCTTGATCAAGCGGCCGAACGTATTTCCCGCGAGCCGCACCTGATGGTCAACCGGGTGATGGCAGCCCGCAGGCTTGGCCTGCCGCCGATCCGTGCGTTTGACGCATTGGAGCTATACGCCTTCGTCAGGCCTGCGCGCTACTGTTTGCCCACCATCCAGGGGTTGATGGAAGCCCTGCACCTGTCGCTCGATATCGACTCGGACGAGGATAAATGCCTGGCCGTGAAGGCAATTGCGGAGCGTTTGCTCGTTGACATGGAAGCCCAGACCTACGCCTACCGGGCCGGGGGCGCCAAGGTTGCCATGATGATGGCGCGCGCGGGCTGGACCTGGGGGCCGTACGCGCTGAAGGCGATCGAGACCTACCCGGACCATAGCCGCGAAGACGGCCTTCTGGTGTGGACCGCACTCACCGAATGGGAAGACGGCGCCCCGCCGCCGCCGCCAGGTGATGAACCTGTAGAGCCGGATGAGAGCCAATCGCGCCTCGCTGACTTGCTCGGTGAAGGCTCGGAAACGCGGGAAGGCCAGCAGCGCTACGCGGCGGCCGCCACCCACGCTTTCCGCCCCCGTGAATTCAAGGACGGCCCGAACCTGCAGCTTCTTGAGGCAGGCACCGGCACGGGCAAGACGCTCGGTTATATCGCGCCCGCCAGCATGTGGGCGCAGAAGAACGATGGTGCGGTGTGGCTCTCCACCTATACCAAGAACCTGCAGCGCCAGCTGGACCAGGAACTGTCGAAGCTGTTTCCTGACCCGAAGGTGAAGGCCAAGCGCGCCGTGATAAGGAAGGGCCGCGAAAACTATGCCTGCCTTCTGAATATAGAGGAAACCTTGCGCGCCGTGATGATGCGCGCGGGTGTGGATCAGGCCAAAGGCATGGACAGGGACAAGATCCTGATGGGGCTTGTTGTCCGCTGGGCGCGCTACAGCCGCGACGGCGACATGATCGGCGGTGATTTCCCCAGCTGGCTGGGGGCCCATTTCGGCGCGGGCCGGATCGCCGGGCTGACGGACCGGCGCGGCGAATGCCTCTATTCCGCTTGCGCCCATTTCCGTAAATGCTATGTCGAAAAAACCGCCCGCAAGGCCAAGCACGCCGACCTTGTGGTGGCGAACCACGCGCTTGTGGTCACCCAGGCCGCCACCCGCGGCGATGACCCAGACCTGCCGCGCCGCCTGGTGTTCGACGAAGGCCACCATGTATTTGAAGCCGCCGATAGTGCTTTCAGTGCCCACCTGACGGGGATGGAAGGGGCGGAGCTGAGGCGCTGGCTTCGGGGTAAAGAGTCGGGCGGCACGACTAGGGCTCGGGGGCTGAAGTCCCGGCTTGAGGAACTGATCAGCGACGATATGGAAGCCAGGAAGCTTCTGGAAGAGGTGCTGGACGCCGCCAGCTTACTCCCGTCAGACAATTGGCTGGGGCGGGTGACGGGCGCGGCGGCCATGACCCGGTTCGAGACCTTCCTGATGCTGGCGCGCGCGCAAGTGCTGGCGCGGTCTGACAGCCACGAAGGCCCATACGGCCTTGAAGCCACGACATCAGACCCGATTGAAGGGCTGGTGGACGCAGCCCACGCGCTTGGGGAAGCGCTCATGGGCCTTGCGAAACCCATGGGCGCACTGGCGGTCCTTTTGGTGCGGCGGCTCGATGAAGACGCCGAAGTGCTCGACAGCACCTCACGCGGGCGGCTTGAGGCTAGCGCCCGGTCCCTAAAGCTGCGGGGCGACACGGTGATGATGTGGGCGCAGATGGCCACCGGTTTCGGCGCGCCGGTGCCGGAACAGTTCGTTGAATGGCTGATGCTGGACCGCGCGTTCGGGCGCGAACGCGACATGGGCCTGTGCCGTCATTTCATTGACCCCACCAAACCCTTCGCCGATGTGGTGCTTGAAAACGCCCACGGCGTGGTGATCACGTCCGCAACGCTTCGCGACAAGGCGCTCAGTGACGATGCCTGGCAAACGGCAGATATGCGCACCGGGGCACAGCACCTGACGATCGCGCCCAAGCGGCTTGGGGTGCCGTCGCCCTTTGACTATGCGGCCCAGACCAAGGTGCTGATCGTGGGCGACGTCAACAAGCATGACCCGGCGCAAGTCGCGTCTGCCTACCGCTCGCTTTTCATGGCGTCGGGCGGCGGGGCGCTGGGGCTTTTTACCGCCATCAGCCGCCTGCGCTCAACCTACGAGCAGATCGTCGGGCCCTTGGAATCCATGGACATCCCCCTCTACGCGCAGCACGTAGACCCGGTGGACACCGCCACCCTCGTGGACATTTTCCGTGATGAAGTGGACAGCTGCTTGCTCGGCACCGATGCGGTCCGCGACGGCGTTGATGTGCCGGGCGAAAGCCTTCGTCTCATTGTGTTTGACCGCGTGCCCTGGCCGCGGCCCACTCTGCTGCACCGGGCCCGGCGGGCGGCCTTTGGCGGCCGGGATTATGACGAGATGCTGACGCGCCTCAAACTGGCGCAGGCCTACGGCAGGCTGGTACGGCGCGCCGGTGACCGCGGCGTGTTCGTCATGCTGGACGGCCAGACGCCAACCCGGCTTCTTGAGGCCCTCCCGGAAGGGGTTGAGGTCGAACGGGTCGGCCTTGCGGACGCAGTGAAGACCATCTGCGAATTCTTTCCGCCCGGCGTTGAATAAACACAAATATTGATTTAATGCTGTTCCTACATGTGTGGGGGCATGCAATGAACGGAACACGATTTGATCTCGTGACGGTGGTTTTTTCCGCCGATCTCAGACTATTGAAGCTGCAGGCGCGGTCGATTGCACGTTTTGCCGACCCGGCCATGGTTGGCACACTTCATGTCATTGTGAATGATCCTTGCTTTCGGGCTGTGCGGCGCATTTTTCTGCGCGACGTGTTGCCCGAATATGGCGCGTTCAAAGCCAGGGTGAAGCTATGGGATTATCGCACGCTTTGGCCTCGGCGTGCCCGCAAGGTGGGCTGGCGGACGCAGCAGGCGCTCAAGCTGCTGGCTGCCCGTGTCGTGGAAACCGAGAATTTCCTGATCCTTGATGCCAAGAACCATCTGGTCCGGCCGCTGGCTATTGGCGAGCTTATGGCTGCGGATGGCAGGCTTCGTTCCCACATGTACCGGATTCATCCCGGGTTCGCAGACCATTTCCTGCGGGCTTGCGCCTATTTTGGTTACGGCAGGAAGCCGGACCTTAAAATTGGCCTGCCTACCACCACACCCTATCTGATGAAGCGCGACATAGCGCAGGCGTTGATGGCGGAAATTGAAGCCAGGGAGAATATCGCCTTTCCAGATTATTTCATGGAAAGCAGTGTATTTACGGAATTCTATCTATATTACGGCTACATCGTGGCCCGCTATGGTGATGCCTCGGTCTTCTACGAACAGCGGCCTTCCCCCGCCGCAACACTTTTTGTCGGCCTGGCCAACAAACCGGATGAAAGCGCCGAGCTGTTCAAGCGGCTCGACAATCCGAACGTATACTGCATGGGCGTTCACCGCGAAATCTTGCAGCAGGCCAACAGCCAGCAAATCCAGTTGATCAAGGACACATGGGCGCGGTTCGGTTTGGTGACGGATGCGCGTGAGCAGGCCTATTTCACCACAGTCCAGAAGCGCTTCCCCAAATGGCGGCGGTTTTTTCCGCTTTGAAAATTTCACGCCATTTTACTTGTATCCAAGCTCCCCGCTCGGGTAGGCTCGACCCGCGACAAGAGGAGTTAAAGTATGTCTACAATCAGTCCAGAAACCGCGCTCGTTTACATTATGGTCACCGTGTCCGCGTCGGATGAAGAGATGACCGATAGTGAACTGAACCGCATGACCGGGATCATCGGGTATCTGCCGGCTTTCCGGAACTATAATATCGAGCGCCTGCGCACAGACACCGATACCTGTATCGAGCTCCTGCAAAGTGAAGAGGGCCTCGATGCCGTCCTCGGGCTGATCGATGAAGCCGTGCCTGAAAGCCATATGGACCTGGTTTATGGTCTGGCATGCGAAGTGGCGGCAAGTGACGGTTCCCTGAGCCAGGAGGAGCTGCGGCTTCTCGAGATGATCCGCCACTTCTTCAATATCGACCGGCTGACCGCGGCCGCGATCGAACGCGGTGTGGCCGCGCGGCAGAAGACCTTCTCGTAAGGCCCTGCAAAAAACGCAACAGCAGAAGGGTGCCCACGGCGGCGCCCTTTTTTGTGTCTATTTCCGAATAAATTCGGCCTCGATCAGCAGCGAAACCTCGTCGCCGACGAACGGCAGCCAGCGCTTGAGGCCGAAGTCGGAGCGTTTGATCATGCCGCTGGCGTTGAAGCCGATGGTCTGATTCCCGGTCAGCGGGTGGGTGCCGCTACCGCCAAAGGTAACGTTGAGCGCTACAGGCCTGGTGACATCCCGGATGGTCAAAAGCCCTTCAAGCGTGCCTGTATTCTCGCCGGTCTGCGTCACACGCGTGCTGGTGAAACTGGCTGCGGGGTAGGTTTCGCTGTCAAACAGGGCCTTGCCGCGGAGCTCTTCATCCAGCGCGGGCGATGGGGTATTCACCGACGCGGTCATGATGCGGATCGCCACTTCGCTGGCTTCCGGTGTGTCGCCGCCATAGGAAAGCCGCCCCTCGAGCGTGTCGAACCGGCCATAGAAGGTGGAAAACCCCATATGGTCGAGCCCGAAGATCACCGTGGCATGCTCTGCGTCCAGCATATAGTCGCCGGGCCTGGCGTCAAAAGCGTTTTCGTTGACCGGATACAGCACTTTCGCCGCCGCCGTGCAGGCGGCCAGCATCAGAAGGGGGGCGATCAGCAGTATGCGCAGGGTATCTCTCATGGCGCTTCTCCAGCGCCCAAGCGCCGCGCGGTCAGGGTGACTTGCACGTCGACGGCCTTCGATATCCATTTGCCGCTTTCGAAATCCCCGCTGCCGACATTAAAGTTGGTCCGAACGATTTTTGTTCTGCCATTGGCGTGGGCTATGTCCCCGTCGATCTCCAGCGTGAACTGAAGCGCGAGCGGCGCGGTGATGCCCTTGAGCGTTAGCGTGCCGTCTGCCTTGAAGCGCTTGTCGCCCAATGGCTTGAAGCCTGTGGCTTCATAGACGGCCTTCGGGAAGGCTTCGGTACCAAACCAGAGGGGGCTTTGAAGCGCGCTGTCGCGGTCCTCCGACGCGGTCGTGGCGCTCAAAAGGTCGATCTCCGCCCGCACATGGGCGGCCTCCAGGTGGTTCGGGTCAAAGCTGATGGTGGCATCAAAGCGGCGGAATTCCCCAGTGAAGGGCGTACCGGCCTGGGTCGCCGTGAAAGTGAGGTTGCTTTCAGGCGCGATGACCTGCCAGCTGTCAGCGCGTGCGTTTGGCGCAAGGACCAGTACGGCGGTCAGCAGGGCCCAAGCGCGCATCATTTGCGGCCTCCCGGCATCATGCGCCTGAGCGTAGCGTCCCTAAGCACCCAGTGATGATAAAGTGCCGCCCCGATGTGCAGAAGCAGAAGGCCGATCAACAGGAACGCCATGCTTTCGTGGATTTCCTCAAACAGATGCTCAAGTTCCTTGCGGCCCGCGCCGCCGCCAGCCAGCGGCAGGTGCGGCAGCTCAAAAAGCCCGAAGATTTCGGTTGGGATCTGGAGCGGCGAGGCTGAAACAATCATCCAGCCCGCAAGCGGCATCAGGATCATGACACCATAAAGCGCCCAGTGCGTGGTGGTGGCCATGTGGTGCATCCAACCCGAGACAAGGGGCGCGGGCGGTGGCGAGCGGAAGCGCCAGCCCAGGCGAATGATCGCCAGGAGAAGCAGCAGAATACCGAAGGATTTGTGCAGCTGATAGAGCTTGAACTTCAGCTCGATATTGCCGTCCGGCATGCCGGTCATGACAAACCCCAGGCCCAGCAGGATCAGGATGATCAGAGCCGCCAGCCAATGCAGAAGCATGGCGGTGCCGCTGTAGCGTTTGGTTGCGTCACGTGTCATCGGATGATGGCCTCCCCACTGGTCCGAAAGAACAGTCTACGCCATGTTCGGCCTTCTAGACCAGCGGCTTGCGTAAATGTGATCGCGCCGCGACGGGCTATTCACCTTCGAGCGGGTAGGCAGGCAGGTCTTTCTGCTTGCGGATGGTGGCGAAGGCGGTGGCAGCCTCAAGTGCGTCCTCAAGGCCACGCTTGTCTCCGGTTTCGATCATGGCGCCGATCTTCTGCGCCCGGTCGATCAGAAACCGGTCGAACGCATCATGGACCGGCAGCGCACCAAGCGCGCTGATCTCCTTGATCGCTTCCTGCTGTTCGTCCTTTTTGCCGTAGGCCAGATATTTGATGAACTCGAACCGCACGCCGATATCATCGGGCGCCAGCGCGACGGCATTGTCGAAATGCGCGCGCGCGATATCGCGCTTGGCACCGAGCGCTAGCCGCGCGAAAAAGCCGGCCTCATAGACCGTGGTGTGCCAGCCCCCAAGGGCGGCATGCAGGATACCATAGTCGTCTGACCCAACTAACAGGGCTTCAAGGCCTTCCCGTGACGCCTTGGCATACTTGGCTTTCCTGAGCCGCTTGGCCTCGAACCCGAGACCGATGGCAAAGCTGATGCGTGCGTCAAGGTGGTCGGCGTCAAGGCTGATGGCGGCCTTGCAGTCATCCATGGCGCGGTGGAGGCTGGCCACACTGGCGTCGCCCTGTTCGAAAAAGCCGCCGATTACCAGGCCGGTGCGGCAGGCGGCGGCGAGGCTGTCTGGGGTGGCGGCTTTCTCGAACAGGTCGCGGGCAGACGCAAAGTCGCCCGCACCATAGGCCTGCCATCCCGCAGCTTCATCGGCGCGGACGGGGACTGTGGCGGCGAGGATCAGGCACAAAAGAGCGGTAATGGCTTTCATGAAACCCACCATAGGGGACTGCAGATGAACCTCAGCATAACGGCGCATGCCCAAGGCTCAGGCCCGCCAGAAAACTGGCGAGAACAGCACCAGCACGGAAAACAGTTCCAGCCTGCCGATCAGCATCCCGAAGGACAGGAGCCATTTGGCGGTGTCCGAGAGGCTGGCAAAATTGCCGGCAGGGCCGACCACATCGCCAATGCCTGGGCCCACGTTGGCCATGGCGGTGCCCACGGCTGACATGGCGGTCACCAAATCCACGCCGGTGCTGGCCACAAGGATCGACAGCACCAGGAAGATGGCCATGAAGAACATCAGGAAACTCATCACCGAGCCGCGCACGTCATCCGGGATCGGGCGACCATTGTAGCGCGCCACAAACACGCCGTTCGGCTGAACCGTGTGGCGGATCCAGCTGCGCATGGACTTCAATAGCACCTGGAAGCGGAAGATCTTGATGCCGCAACTGGTGGACCCGGCGCAGCCGCCGATGAACATGACGAAGAAAAAGAGGGACGAGGAGAAAGCGCCCCACTGGCCATAGTCGGTGGAGGCATAGCCCGTACCCGTCAGTACAGAGATGATATTGAAGCTGCCGAAGCGGAAAGCGTCGGCCACCGTGAAATCCTTCCAGATCACAAGCCAGACGGTCACAAAAGCGCACAGGAACAGGACGAGCGACAGGAAACCGCGTGTCTGCTCGTCGCGCCACAGGGCGATGGGGCGGCCCCTGAGCACCTGCAGGAACAACAGGAACGGCATGGAGCCGATGATCATGAACGCCAGGGTGATCATATCGACCGCATAGCTGTCGAACTTGCCGATGGAGGCGTCGCTGGTGGAGAAACCACCGGTCGAGATGGCTGTCATGGCGTGGGCGAGCGCATCGAACGCGCCCATGCCTGCCAGCATATAAAGCAGCATGCAAAGCGCGGTGAACGCCACATAGAGGCCGCTCATGGCAACGGAAATCTGCGCCGCGCGCGGCAGGATCTTCTCAACCGTCTCGAAGCTTTCCACCCGGAACACCTGCATCCCGCCCACCTGTAGCATCGGCAGAACCGCCACGGCCATCACAACGATACCGATACCGCCAAACCACTGCAACAGCGCCCGCCAAAGCAGAATGCCGGGCGGTGTGTGGTCAAGGCCCGAGATAACGGTGGAGCCGGTGGTGGTGAGCCCGCTCATGGCCTCGAAATAAGCGTCGGTGAAGCTGAGGTCGAGCTCAGAGAAGGCCAGCGGCAGGGCAGCAAAGCCAGGCAGCACCGCCCAGGCCAGCGTGGTCACGAGGAAGGCTTGCCTCAGGTTCAGCGCGTCGCCGCTGTCGCGGGTAGAGAGCATCAGCATGCCGCCAACCATGGCGGTCAGAAACAGCGCGATCAGGAAGGTCTGCCAATCGGGGTTGCCCATCGCCAGGTCGGTCAGCGTCGGCAGGATCATGCCCGCGGCCAGCAACACAATAAGCGCGCCAAGCGTGTAAAGAACAGGTCTCAGGTCCATCTATGCCGGTTATCCCGCTGCTGGATCGGATGCCCTGATATCAATCCTTAATTGATATCGAGCGACGTATGGGGACTATCCAGCGAAAAGGCGGGAATTTCAACATCAAAGGTTTGGCCATCAGTGCGGCGCATCTCGTAGGACCCGCGCATGAAGCCTGTGGGCGTCGAAAGCGGTGTGCCGCTGGTATAGATGAAACTGTCGCCCGGGCCAATCAGCGGCTGTTCGCCCACCACACCTTCGCCCTGCACTTCATGGACCCCGCCGACCCCGTCGGTGATGATCCAGTGCCGGTTAAGCAGCTTGACCGGCACATCGCCCTTGTTGGTGATCTTGATGCGGTAAGCCCAGACATACTGGCTTTCCGAAGGCTCGGACTGTTCGCTCAGGAAATAGCTCTGGACAGCGACATGAACGCCTGCCGTTTCCGCCTCGAACGTCAGAACGCCATCAATCAGATCGTCATCGCTGTCCATGAAATCTCCTGCTGAACCAATTAGACGCCCGCTTTGTCGAGCGCCTGCAGCACATCCTGAACCAGATCGTCGCCGTTCTCAAGGCCCACGGAGAAACGGATCAGGCCCGGCGTGATGCCAAGCTCCAGCCGGTCTTCTTCCGCCAGCGCCTTGTGGGTCGTCGACCAGGGGTGCGTCGCGATCGACCGGCTGTCGCCCAGGTTGTTCGAGATATCGGCGATCTCCAGGCTGTTCATGAAGGTGAAGGCCTGCTCGCGCCCGCCCGGCAGCTCGAATACTACCATGGTGCCGCCACGCTCCATCTGGGCGCGGGCCAGGTTCTGTTGGCGGAAGTTCGGCAGGTCAGGATGGCGGGTGTCCACCACGCGCTCAGCCACAGCTTTTGCTACCTTCTCGGCGTTGTCGCACATGCCGTGCACCCGAAGGCTCAGCGTCTCAAGGCCCTTGAGGTTCACCCAGGCGTTGAAAGGCGACATGGCACAGCCGGTGTGGCGGTAATAGGCGTAGAGATGCTCTTCATCGAACTCTTTGCTGCAGAGAACGATACCGCCCAGGCAGCGGCCCTGGCCGTCGATATGCTTGGTGGTCGAATAAGCCACAATATCGGCGCCTAGCTCCATCGGGCGCTGCAGCACGGGGGTTGCGAACACATTGTCGACCACAAGAAGCGCGCCGTTTTCGTGCGCCAGATCTGCCAGCGCGCGGATATCCACGATCTCCAACGTCGGGTTGGCGGGCGTTTCCGTGAAAAGGATTTTGGTGTTCGGCTTGATGTTCGCTTTCCACGCTTGGAGGTCCGTGCCGTCCACCACCGTGGTC
>JBNKYQ010000112.1:0-9701 GCA_050300975.1 Kordiimonas sp. | reverse complement strand
AGCCAGAGGATATCGCCCGTTTTGCACCACTGGGCGTGACCGCAGACCTCCAGACCCTTTGGCACTTCAACGACGCCTATATTTCGGAGCTCACGGAACCTTTCCTACCGGAGGAGCTGCACCGCTGGCTGTATCCAGCCAAGAGCTTTGTCAAGGCGGGTGCCCGCATTGCCTGGGGTAGCGACTGGCCGGTTTCCACAAGCAACCCATTCCACTCCATTGAGGCGGCAGTGCTGAGGAAAGACCCGCTCAATGCCGATGACCAGAGCTGGATCCCCGAGGAAGCCCTGTCTGTGGATGACATGATCCATGCGCTGACCATGGGCGGTGCCTACCTGATGGGCCAGGATGATATCCGTGGATCGCTCGAAGTGGGCAAGGAAGCCGATTTCATCATTCTGGACGCTGACCCATACAAGATTGCGCCCACTGACATCAGCGAAATCACGGTGACGAACACCTTCATCAGTGGCGCCTGCGTTCACGGCTGCGAATAGCCTGCGCTGGAATATAAAAAAAGGGGCGCCTGACGGTGCCCCTTTTTCGCTGAACGGTTTTGCCGATAATCAGATAGGATCTGGCCCGGAGCCCATATTGTCTTCCGTGAAGGCATTGAGCCCGATGATCGTGTAGGTGTCCTTCACCCCAGGTGTGGTTTGTACCTGCTGGGTGATGAAGCGGCCGATTTCCTGCTCGGACCCCAACTGGAACTGAGCCAGCAGGTCATAATTTCCTGACGTGGAATAAACGCTGCGAACTTCGGGGATTTCGTCGGCCAGGTGGGCGGCAACATCATAGGTGCGGCCCAGCTCGCATTTGATCATTACGAAGACGGTCTTCATGGGGTGAAACCTTGTTTGACAATGAAACTTAATCCGCTTGTAGCGAAAAGGGACGCAGCTGTGAAGGATAGATTTGGCATTCGGAAACGCGCCCTGGCAAATTTGCCATTGCCCGGACGTTTCGTCTGTCGTACCCAGCTTGCGGGGACATTTTTGAGGGAGTGCGAGTATGTATGATGTGGCGATTATCGGTGGCGGCCATAACGGCCTGACGTGTGCAGCCTATCTGGCCAAAAAGGGTCTGAAGGTTGTTGTGCTTGAACGCCGTGACGTGCTGGGCGGTGCCGCGGTGACAGAGGAATTCCACCCGGGTTTTCGCAACAGTTCCGCGTCCTATACTGTCAGTCTCCTGAACCCGAAAGTTATCGCAGACCTTGAACTCCACCGGCATGGCCTCAGGGTTGTGGAGCGCAAGCTGGCGAATATTTTCCCGATGAAGAACGGCGATCATCTGGCCTTCTCATATGACGGCGATGAGCTGAAGCGCGAGTTTGCCCGCTTTTCCCAGCATGACGCAGACGCGCTTGAGCGCTACAGCGCCGATATCGCCATGGTGGCTGATCAGCTCAGGCAGCTTCTGCTTCAGGCGCCGCCAAACGTGGGTGGCGGCTTGCGGGATCTGGTGAAAGCGGCATCGCTTGGCCTGAATGCCATAAGGCAGCCGATCGAGGCACAGCGCCTGCTTCTGGATATGGCGACGCAGAGCTGTGCGGACATGCTGGACCGCTATTTTGAGAATGACATGATCAAGTCGGCCTTCGCCTTTGACGGTATCGTTGGGGCCTACACGAGCCCGAATGCGCTTGGGACCGCCTATGTGCTGCTGCACCACTGTTTCGGCGAGGTGAACGGCAAGAAGGGTGTCTGGGGCCATGCCATTGGCGGCATGGGCGCCATCAGTGAGGCCATCGCCAAATCAGCACTCGAGGCCGGCGCGGAAATCCGCGTCGACAGCCCGGTCGCCGAAGTCATTTCGGAAAAGGGCAAGGCCTGCGGCGTAGCGCTTGAGGACGGCACCATCATCAAGGCGCGGGCGGTCGCGGCCAACGTGGCGCCCAAGCTGCTGTTCGGCAAGATGGTTGACCCTGACCTCGTACCTGAGGATTTCGGTAAGCGCATCAAGCACTTGAAAAGCGGTTCCGGGACCTTCCGCATGAATGTGGCGCTGTCTGAACTGCCGCAGTTCACCTGCCTGCCAGCCAAGGGGCAGGCGCCGCACCACAGCGCCGGTATCGTAATCGGCCCGGGCATGGACTATCTGGACCGCGCCTATCTGGACGCCCAGTTGCACGGCTGGTCGAAGGAGCCGATCGTCGAGATGCTGATCCCCAGCACGCTGGATGACACCCTGGCGCCCGAAGGGCAGCATGTGGCCAGTCTTTTCTGCCAGCAGTTTGCACCCCAGCTGCCAGAGGGCAAAAGCTGGGATGACCACCGGGAAGAGGTCGCTGACTTGATCATCGATACGGTCAGTAAATATGCGCCCAACTTCAAGAAGGCGGTGATCGCGCGGCAAATTCATTCGCCGCTGGACCTTGAGCGAAAATTCGGCCTGATCGATGGAGATATCTTCCACGGCCAGCTGACACCGAACCAGCTGTTTGCTTCAAGGCCTGTTCTTGGGCACGCGGATCACCGCATGCCTGTTCGTGGGCTTTACCTGTGCGGGTCAGGCGCTCATCCGGGCGGCGGCGTGACCGGCGTTCCGGGGCATAACGCAGCGGCAGAGATTATCCGGGACTTAAAACGCAGTCGGGTTTGATCCAATTTGCCCCCCAGGATGCGGTCACCCCAGCCTTGTACAAATGTTGTAATTTGCGACCTATCTTATTGAATAATTAAAGATTTGCCGCATAATAACAAACTTGGGTTGGGTGTTATTTCCAATAGGCGGTCAGTTCAGGCTTTTCCTTGGCTGGCGTCACATCAATTCAGGCCTGAAGGCCGAAGGGGGATTTAAATGGAATACCGCATCAAGGATTCTGAGAATGGTGCATTCACAGCAACCTTTACCGGTGACATCACCTTTTCCGAAAACGTTGCTTTCCGGCAATTGCTGAAGGATTTGTCAGAGCGCGATATCACATCCTGCGTGTTCGACCTTTCAGCTGTTGATATGGTTGATTCCGCGGGCCTTGGCATGTTCCTGATCGCAAAAGAACAGGCTGATACCGCTGGATGGAAACTCTCTGTTTCCGGCGCTCAAGGTCATGTGGCAAGCATGCTCAAGCTGACCAAACTCTCTGACCTGTTGCAGTCCTGATGCGGTTTCTGGCTGTTAGATAATGGCAGCAAAGGTGACCACAGCCGCCAATACAGGGATTCCTGGCCGGGTTGATGAACTCGCAGCCGAAATACGGGCGGCCACCATCCTGATCGTGGATGACATGTCGGTGATGCGCCAGATCATTGGTCGCTGTCTGGAGCAGGCTGGCTTCACAGAGCTTTTTTATGCGGAAGATGGCCAGGAGGCGCTCGATTTCATCGCGGAGACGCCGCCTGATCTGTTGATCCTGGATTTGAATATGCCGCGGGTAACGGGATACGATGTGTGCAAGATTTTGCGCGCCGACCCGAAGACCGCCAGTATGCCCATTCTTGTCCAGTCAGCCTCGGAAACACCGGAGGAACGGGTCAAGGTTTTCAGCAGCGGCGCGACAGACTTCGTCTCGAAGCCTATCAACCAGCCTGAGCTGTTGGCCCGGGTGTGCATGCACCTTGAAAACAAGTTCCTGATCAAGAACCTGAGCGACTTCCAAACCCGTATGCAGACAGAGCTGTCCATGGCACGGGGCATGCAGCATTCCCTGCTGCCTGACAAGGATACGCTGGTGGCTCTTGAAGAAGCATCCGGCATGGTGTTCGAAACCCACTATAGGGCATCGTTCGAGCTTGGGGGAGACCTGTGGGGCGGGTGGGCCCTTTCGGATGACGAGTTCGGCGTCTTTGTGCTTGATGTGTCGGGCCACGGTGTGGGCGCTGCGCTGAATACCTTCCGGCTTCATGCCACCATGACCCGGTTCGAGATGTACCGGGATGACCCGGCAAGCTTCCTGACATGCCTTAACGGCGCGCTCAAGCCCACCTTCCCGCTGGGGCATTTCGTTACCATGTTTTACGCGGTGATCAATCACCGCACAGGCGACATTGTCTACGCTGGCGCCGGGGCGCCAAGGCCAATGATCCTGGACCCAGAAGGGAAAGTCCGCCTTCTGGATAGTGCCGGGACGCCCGTGGGCATCATCAGTCGGCCCGGGTATGAGAATAAGACCGCATGCCTCAACCCAGGCGAAACGCTTTTCTGTTATTCCGATGTCCTTCTGGAAGCTGCAGGCCCGGATGGCGCCTTCCTTGGGGAAGACGGCTTTGTGGCCGAGGTGGAACGCGAGGCCAAGACCGGCGAGCGTGTCGCACTCGTGGACCGCCTGTTGGCGTCCTTCTACGCGAAACTGCCGGGAGAACTGCCGGATGACCTGACGGCCGTTGCGATGCACCGCGCCCCGAAGGCGAGTAGCGCGGAAACGGATGACAAAGAGGTGGTCAAAGGCCGCATTCTGGTAATGACCCCTGACAACAGTACGCTTGCTGACATTGTCGGGGCAGGGCAGCCCCGGCAGTTTGAGTGCATGCGCGTTCCCGACTGTGCTGCGCTTTCCGCGGAAATGGCACAAGGAGACCCGGTGATTGGTTTTATCACCGATGTCGAAACTGCCCGCCGGGTAGGCCCCGTGACCATATGCGAGGCGCTGGGGGACGCCTATGTCAAGGCAGGTGGGCCGATCATCCTGCTCGCGGACATCAGCGGAGAGCCGGACCTGAAAAAACTGCGGTTTGAGCTGAATGTCAGCCGAATTGTCAATCTGTCCAAAGGGGCGGATGCCCTGTGGGCTGCGGTGAGCGCCGAAGCGGATGACTATCTGCTGCGCCTTTCGGTCGCGGACGCCGTCAGCCGGCGCGCGGCGGATATGGGTGATGTGGACCTGGCCACCTACCGCTTTCGTACGCGGGAAGAAGCCAAGAATCTGGCGTCAATGCTGGCAGGCGCCTGCGCAGACCCGGTGCCGGTCGCACTGGGCTTGACCGAACTATTCGTCAACGCAGTAGAGCACGGCTGCCTCAGTATCGGGCACAGTGAAAAAGGCCGCCTGATTGAGAAGGGTCGCCTGACCGACGAAATCAAATATCGCCGGTCGCTGCCAACCTATGCTGATCGGTATGTCACGGTTGAATACCGCCGGACGGAAGCAGACATCCAGTTCCGCATCACTGACCCGGGTGAGGGCTTCGACCATGAGGCTTTCACCGGCGTTGAGGACGGTCACACGAAAAAGCACGGTCGCGGTGTCACCATGGCGGGTGGTTGCTTTGATGAAGTGACCTATGTGGGCAAGGGTAACGAGGTGTTGGCCCGTTACCTTGTGCGCTAGGCCGGACTTAGCTTTTCTTTACAAGCAGGCGTTCCGGGCGGCGGTTTTCCGCCTGACGGAATAGGCTGTAGGTGCGGTTGGTATAGTTGGATACGTCCAGCACCGACTGCATGTAGGCCTCGAGTTCCTCTGTGCGCTCAGCCTCGAAAATGCGGACATTCTGCGTTGGGTCCTGGGTTTCAAACCGGACATAGAACCAAGGCTCACCGCGCCTCAGGATCAGGTCCTGCGTGGTATCATGCCATTCGAACGCCCACATGAAAGGCCGCGGCCATATATGGATCGGGAAGCGACCGGAGATCATCAGGCCCGGGCGGCGCGTTTTCAGGTAATCCAGATAGGGTGGCAGCTGGTTGATCCATACCGGGTCATCAGAGATGAACACATAAGGCGTCACGAACTGCAGAAGCGGCCGGTCCGGGTGGCGCCATTCACTTTGCGGGTGCATCAGCATGATCTGGCTCATCACACTGGACCGCACAGCCGAATTCGCGCCCTGCACATTCAGAAGCTGAGGCTTGCCGTCTGGCGCGCGCGTCAGGCGCAGGTGCAGGTCATAAGGGCATTTGATAACGAAATGACGGCTGTCGAAATCGATCGCGCCCGGGCATTTCTGCACTGATTTGGCATCGGGCGATTCCGGTACATTCTGGCGGAAGGGCTCAGGCTCATACCAGATAACACCCGCCTTAGGGGCCTTCATAACCCAGCCAACATCCACCGTGCGGCGCATTTTTGCGACACGGTCGCGCCGGGCATAAAGTTTGTTCAGCATCATGGCGGTTCCCCCTCAGGCACTCACATATGGCACACAGAATTCATGTCTGAATTGATGTTTAGGTCATGTTGCCGCGCCGTTCAACTGCCTTGGACAGCGAAGGCCGCGCCTCGTGGTCAGGCGGCGCCGGCGAAGGCGGCTGCGTTGTCCTGCAACAGGTCCCCCAGGTAATCATACATGGCGCGGATACGAGCACTGCGCCTGAGCTCTGTGTGGCTCACCAGCCAGATGTCTGAGCTGAAGACCACATAGTCATCAAACAAGCGCACCAGGTCCGGGTCGGTCGCTGCCGCAAGGCACGAGTAGGCCCCAATGCCGTAGCCCGCCTTCACTGCTGCCGCCAGCGCCACCAGGTTGTTTGACCGGAAGGCCGCCCCCTTGGGCGCGCCGATGCTTTTGCGGTGTTCGGTCGAGGTGTAGGCCAGGATCTCGTCATGGGGCAGGATAAAGTCATACTTCTTCATGTCCGACATGGATTTCGGCATGCCGTGTTCGGCCAGATAGTCCTTGTGGGCATAATAGCCGTAAGCCATGGAAACCGTGCGCTTGCATATGAGGTCATTCTGCACCGGGCGGAACATCCTGAGTGCAATGTCTGCCTCGCGCCTCAGAAGGTCGGATACCGCGTTGTCCACTTTCACGTCCACGGTAATGCCGGGGTACTGCTTGCGGAAGCCAAGCAGCTTTTCCACCAGCCACAGTGAGCCGATGGCCTCGGTGCAGCTGATCACCACAGATCCCTGCAGGCTGCTGTCGTGGCCGGTGATCAGGCGCTCAATGGCGTGCACATCATCCTGCATATGGCGGGCGTGGTTCATCATCTGCTCGCCAAGGGCGGTCATCTCAAGCCCTGTGCGGGTGCGGGAGAAAATCTCGGCGCCGACATTTTCCTCCAGCGCGGTCAGGCGGCGGGAGAGGGTGGGTTGGCTGACATTGAGTTTGCGGGCCGCAGCAGACAGGCTGCCCTGTTCGGCCATGGCCAGGAAATATTTCAGATCGTCCCAATCCAGCATGGGAGGCCTCCGTATCAAGATGATGCAATTCATTTATGAATAGCTAATCTGCATAATTTGTCAATTACATCCAAAAATGAAATTCACATATAGGCTCCATGACCGGGCCCAACCCTCCCTGAACCCCATTGGCCCGTGTCACGACAAGGAACGAGGAGACAAAACATGTGGACGACACGTAAGACACTGGTGGCCGGCGCGGTGCTGGCGGTAGCAAGTTTTTCCGCAGCAGCGAATGCCCAAACCTATTATGCCGGTCCTGACCGCAATATCGAGCGCGGCACAGAGGCCATGATGCAAGGTGACTTGGAAACCGCTTCCAGCTATTTTCACCGGGCTGCAAAAACTAACCTGAGCAAGGAGCGCCTTGTGCCGCTTCTGAATAACCTTTGCGCCGTTGACTATGCGCTGGGCAAGCTGGATAGTGCCGAAGAGGCCTGCACCCGCGCCATCGGCGAAGACCGGCGCTTCTGGCGGGCCTATGTGAACCGTGGCAACGTCCTGAAAGCCAAAGGCGACTATGCGGACGCGCGCCAGGACTATGCGAAGGCCGTAAGCCTCAAGCCGAAAAGCGCGCTTGCACAGCGGGCCCTGGCACGGCTTCAGGAAGAGCAGCCAAAACTGTTTGCCGCGGCTCAATAGAGCCCGGCAGACCCGATAGGGGGAGACCATCGGTGGACAAATCAATCTTCTACCCAATGCTGGGCATGGCGACGCTGACTTTCGGCGTCGTCGCGCTTTTGGCGAAACGGCGCTTTGGCGCCATCGGTAAGGGCGAGACCACAAACCTGGCCTTTTTCAAGACCTTCCGTGGTGAAAGCCCGGAACCCGAGAGCGTGCAGACAGCGCAGCGCAACCTGACCAACCTGTTTGAAATGCCCATGCTGTTTTACCCGGCTTGTATCGCGGCCGGCATGATGGGCAAGGTGGATACAGTTACATTAAGCCTCGCGTGGGCTTATGTGGCGCTCAGGCTTGTGCATACGCTTGTGCATGTCACGGGCAATGACGTGCGCACGCGCTTCAAGATATTTTTCCTGAGCAACGTGCCGCTGATGGCCTTGTGGGTCTATATCGCCCTGTAGTTTAGGCCTGTTGGTTAGGCCTGGCCTTTAGGGAAGCCGCCCGCGTGCGCCACCATGGATGGCACCGGGCGGCCCAATATGTCTTCCACCCAGTTCGCGAGCTCGATGATCTTATCGAGCTCCACGCCTGACGTGACGCCGGATCGGTCCAGCATATAGAGAAGATCATCCGTGCCGATATTGCCGGTGGCGCGCGGCGCGAACGGACAGCCGCCCAGCCCAGCCACGGAACTGTCCAATATGCGCACGCCGGCTTCATAGGCCGCCCAGGCGTTGGCGATGCCGGTGTTACGCGTGTTGTGGAAATGCGCCCGTAGCGGCATGCCGGGCAGGGCGTCCTTGAGTGTCTCGAAAATCTCACGCACGCGGATGGGCGCCGCCACGCCGATGGTGTCGGCAATCGCGATCTCGCGCGGGCCCGCGTCGGCCAGTTCCTTGGCCATGTCGATAACGATGCCTGGGTCCACTTCGCCTTCGAACGGGCAGCCCCAGGCGGTTGAGATGGTCACCTGGGCCTTCAGGCCTTCCTGGTTCGCGAGCTTGATGATGTCTTTGCTGACAGAAACAGATTCGTCCCGCGTCTGGCCCTGGTTCTTTTCACCGAAGGTATTGGACGCCGTGGCCACGCAGCCAACCTCGTCGACCCCGCGCTTGTTGCCCTCGCGGGTCGCCAGCGCACGCAAAAGCCCGCGCTTGTTCAGGACAAGGCCAACATATTCCACGCCCTTGATGTCAGGGAGGTCTGCGATCACCGCTTCGGCGTCAGCCATCTGGGGCACCAGTTTGGGATGAACGAAGCTTGCGACTTCAAGCCGCTTCAGCCCCGCGTCCATGGCGCGGGTAATCAGCTCCACCTTCTGGTCGGTCGAGAACATGACTTTTTCATTTTGCAGGCCGTCGCGGGCGCCGACTTCAACAATTTCAACCGTTTGGTCTGTCATGATCCCGTCGTGCTCCTGTATGTTTAGCGCTGCTGCAAAGTCCCCACCTACATGATGAATGAGAGCCCGATGGTCAAGCGGTTTCAAGGCTGGATTTCCGACTCGGCACACGGTTTTGGCCGGGGACGCGCCAAAGGGCAGAGCGTCTGACCTAATAAATTATGAAGGCTGGACAAGGGGTTGCGACGCCGAAGATGGACTGCTTCGGTTTTTTTGATGTGGCGCCTGTGCTCTGATAGGCTGGTCATCCGCTTACAAAGAACAAACATGCCTGTGCCTCGGTCGCTGGTGGAACATTGGGTTCCGCCCGGCGCCTTCAATATTTGGGACGGAGGAACAGATGGCCAAAGGCACTCTACACGGCCCGCGGGTGGTTGCGCTCGTGGGCCCCTATTCAAGCGGTAAGACCACACTTCTTGAAAATATTCTTTTTTTGACAGAGACAACCCGCCGCCGGGCAAATGGCGAGCGGGTTTTTGGTGACGACAGCGTGGAAGCCAAGGCGCTTTCCATGGGTGTCGATACCAATATTGCTTCGGTCCATTATCTGGATGACCGGTATATTTTCCTGGACTGCCCCGGCTCCATCGAATTCCTGCAGGAAACGCGAAATGC
>JBNKYQ010000111.1:0-9721 GCA_050300975.1 Kordiimonas sp. | reverse complement strand
TGGACCGCACAGACCTTTCTGCCCCGATCCAGAATATGAAAGCCTTCCTCTATAAGGTGGCGGAAAACCTAGCACTGGACTGGCGCAAGAAGAACCTGCGCAGCAAGGGCCGCGATACGGCCTGGAGCGAGGCCACAGGCACCATCGCAGGCGAGGATGCCGTGGCCGACACCCCGGACCCGGACGCCGCCATGGACGCCAAGCGCAAACTGGAGGCCGTACTGGCGGCCCTGAAGGACCTGTCGCCCCAAAGCCGCAATGTGTTTGTGCTGCATAAATTGAAGGGATTGACCCACCGCGAGGTAGCGGAAAAACTGGGTATCCGGCAAAAAGGCGTGGAAAAACACATGACCAAGGCCTTGAAGCATCTGGTGAAATACCTGAAAGGCATGGATTGACGATTTTATTTGGGGGGGCATGGACGCCGGTGCGGCGTCCCAACAGTAACCGCCAAAACGCCCAAATGGGGAATGGCAACCGAGTTATAGAAACAGATGGCAAACGAAACGGACATTAAACGCGAAGACACAGCTGCCGAGTGGCACGCCCGCCTCCATGATGCGAGCGCGACCGGCAGCGACTGGGCCGCGTTTACCGATTGGCTTGAGGCTGACCCGGCCAACCAGGCGGCTTATGAGGCCGTCGCGGATGCCGCACGTACGGCTGAAGCCCATGGGGATGCCATTCTGGAAGCCCTTGCCGCGCATACTGGCGCAGCCGAAGCAGAAGCCGCGGCCCCAAGCGCGACTGTGATCGACGCCCGCTGGCGCTGGCGCAAGCCTTTGGTCAATACCGTGATGGCCATCGCCGCCATGCTGATGGTCGCTGTTGGGCTGAATTTCTTCAGCACAGGCGCCCCGGTATCACAGTCCTTCACCACAGCAATGGGGGAAAGCCGCGAGGTTACGCTGGCGGACGGCACAGTGATGACCCTGAACCGCGACACCAGCGTATCTGTCACCTTTGATGACGACGCGCGCCGCGCCACGCTGAGTCACGGCGAAGCCCTGTTCCATGTGGCGAAAGACAAGGAACATCCTTTCTTTGTCCGGTCCGGCACCCAGGAAATCCGGGTTGTGGGCACGGTTTTCAATGTCCAGAATTATGACGGCACCATCACTGTCAGCGTTGCGGAAGGCATCGTGGATGTGAAGCCCGCTGACATGATGCAGCAGCCAGTGCGCCTGACAGCAGGGCGCGAGCTCGTGCAAACGCTGGACACCGACACCCCCATGGTGCGCACCATCAACGCCGCCAATGTAGGCACGTGGCAGGACGGCTTCCTGGTATTTGACGGCGATACGTTGAGCGGCGTTGCCGTCTCGCTGAACCGCTATTTCGCCAAGCCGATCACGGTCGAGCCGAGCGCAGCAACCCTGCCCTTCTCAGGCATTCTCAAAACAGATAGTCAGCAGGCCGTCCTGGCAGTGCTTGCGGAAACTCTCCCGATCGAGATAATCGAAGACAGTGATACCATCACCCTTCGGATGAAACAGCAGGATTGAGCCCCGCATGCGCGCGCTCCTTCTTCCTTTCCTGTTTGGAACGGCCCTGAGCTTGTCAGTTTTGCCAAGTACATCTGTAGGGGCAGCTGACACAGCCTATGACTTTGACATCAAGCGCGCGCCCCTTGCCAAGGCACTGATGCAGTTCGCCCGTCAGGCCGATGTATCGCTGGTGCTGCCGCACCTTTCCTACCGGGACGGCCTGGCCCGCCCTATCAGCGGACAGCTTTCGATGGAAGCGGCGCTCCAGGAAATGCTTCGGGGGAGCGATTTCGCCTTTGAGCCATTGCCAAGCGGCGCCATCAGGGTTTACCGAAAACCACCACAACCGAAAGCTTCCGCCAAGGAAACTGCCGAGCAAATCGGCTTCAGGCCGGAACCCGTTCGGATTGAGGAAATTCTGGTCTCCAGCACCCGGCGGGAAGACCTGCTGCAGAAAGTGCCTTACAGCATCTCTGTCTTCTCCGGAACCTCGATCGAAGATAGCGGCGTCACCTCGACCGACGGGCTGATGGGCAAAGTTTCTTCTGTCGCTTCGACAAACCGCGGGCGCGGGCGCAACAAACTGGTGATGCGCGGCCTGTCAGATGGGTCCTTCTCCGGCAGCACCCAGTCGCTTGTGGCCACCTATCTGGATTATAGCCGCCTGACCTATAATGCCCCCGAACCGGGGCTTGCACTGATCGATGTCGAGCAGGTTGAGTTCCTGCGCGGCCCACAGGGCACGCTATATGGCACCGGCGCGCTGGGCGGCCTTTACCGTATTGTCACGCGCAAGCCTGACTATGACGAGACCGAGCTTGCCGTCGGTGGCGGCCTTTCCACCACCAGCCACGGTGGCTCGTCCTGGCGCACCCACGGCGTGGTGAACATACCGTTCGGGCATGCGGCTGGTGCGCTGAGGGTTGTTGGGTACCACGAAGATGATGCCGGATATATTGATGACATCGGCCTCGGGATCAAGAATATCAACAGCAACCGCACCAGCGGCGGGCGCGCCATGCTATCTGTCTCGCCGTGGGAGAGCGTGAAGGTCTCCCTTGGCACCATCCTGCAGGATCACCACAGCGACGACAGCAGCTATTTCGATGGCGACCTTGAGGACTATGAACGCGCGAACAGCCTGCAGGAACCCCACAAGGACAGGTTCCTCCAGTTCGTGGGCCGCATCGACGCCGATCTGGGCTTCGCCGATCTTGTCTCCTCCACCGCCTGGATGAAGCGGGACATCAACAGCATGCTGGACGCCACGCTCGCCGTTCCGATGCTGGCGGACGTGGAAAACCCCGCCCCAAGCCCTTACACTGAAGACCGCACGATCGAAAGCCTGACCCATGAGACACATCTGGCGTCAAAAACCGGCGGCAGGTTCGAGTGGCTGATCGGGCTGTTCCTGTCGAAGCGCGAAAGCGAGCAATATAGCGCCATCACGGTGCCGGGGCTTGCGGCCCTTAACCCAGGCGGCACGGGCGATGTCTTATATGACGAGACCCTCGAAGAAGAAATGACCGAAGCCGCCGGCTTTGGTGAACTGACATGGTTTGCCAGCGAAAAGCTGGCGCTGACGGTGGGCGGACGCTGGTTTGGCTATGACATCAAAACGGAATCCCTCCTTCGCGACATTGGCAGCGACCAAATCTCCGCAGGTGCCGGTGACCAGCACCTCAATGATTTCACCCCCAAGTTCGTGATCAGCTACTATGCGTCGGATGACACGCTGCTTTACCTGCAGGGCTCGGAAGGGTTCCGGGTTGGCGGCATTAACCTGAAGGGCCCGACCGCCCAGGTTGATGAGGAAAGCGATAGCGGCAGCGAGGGTGACGAGACATCCAGCCAGGAAGCGGTGGAACATGACCTTACCAACTTCCAGCCTGACAAGATGTTCAGTATGGAATTGGGCGCCAAGCTCACCCGGATGGACGGCAAGCTGCAGCTTCGCGGCGCAACTTTCCTTACCTGGTGGCGGCAAATGCAAACCGACCAGTTCGCAGACACGGGCCTGCCGGTCATTGGCAACGTGGGCGATGCCCGCAATTTCGGCGCTGAAGTGGAGGTCGTTTATCACCCCACCACAGCCTGGACCATCCGCGCCAACGCCAGCTGGAACCATGCCGAACTGACCAAGGTCACCGCTGACTTTGGCACGAGCCTTGGGGCTGAAGTCAGCCACCCGCTGCCTGGTGCACCCTCCTTTGATGGTGGTATCGGCCTGACCTACGAATGGCCAGTGCTTGGGGACTGGACGGCGACCTTCGGCGGTGACTACCGCTATTCAGGCGCCGCACACCTCTTGTTCAACGCGGAAAACAGCAGGCAGGCCGATGCCTACCATATGCTGGACATGCGGCTGGACATGCGCCGTGGCAGCTGGCTTGTCCGCCTGTATGCCGACAATATCATGAACAGCGATGCCAACAGCTTCGCATTCGGCAACCCCTTCAGCCTGGCTTCTGTTGAACAGGTGACCCCGCTCAAGCCCCGCACCATTGGCCTTGAGGTCAGCTGGCGCTACTGACGTCAGCTTCCCCCCTATCATTTTTTAGGGGGGGGATTTTCCTTTTCTGTCGTCCCTGTTGCATGGGGCAGATGCTCCACCACTTTTCACACGACAGAAGGAGCGCTGACATGGCCAACCCAACTTTTGAAGACCTCGACCCGATTGCACCACTGCTGGCACTGGCAGAAGACCAGGACCCAAAAGCAGACAAGGATATCGACGACGAACGCGAAGACGACGATCACGGCGACAATGGACGTGATGACGATAATCACGAAAACGACGAACGCAACAACAACGGACACGACGACGAAGATCGCGAAGACGACGACAACAACGACGAAGGTGATGCCGACGAAAGCGACGACAACGGCGCACAAGACACTGATGACACCGATGCGGAACATGATGGAACGGACGATGCTGATGGTGCTGACGATGCCTCAGACCCCGAGGATGACGCCGACACTGACGACGATGTTGCCGAGATTGACGGCGATGATGGCGACGACGACATCCAGGGCGGAGCGGGCGCCGAAGCCATCCGCGCCCATGACGGCGATGATGCCGTCTTTGGCAACGACGGCGACGACGACCTCTACGGCAACCGCGGCGATGACACGCTGGACGGCGGCGACGGTGACGACACCCTGATGGGCGGCGGCGGCCATGACGACCTGAATGGCGGCACTGGCGATGACGATATCGACGGCCAATGGGGCCACGACACCATCGAAGGCGGCAGCGGCGATGACACGATCGACGGCGGCTGGGGCCACGACATGATCGTCGGTGGTGACGGCAATGACGTGATTGAAGGCAGCTACGGCATGGACACGCTGACGGGCGGCGCGGGCGCTGACACATTCGTCTTCGATGAACATAGCAGCGACGATGTAGTGACCGACTTCACCCCGGGTGAAGATATGATCTCCTTCGATATCGACGGCCTGGCCTATGCCGACCTTACGGTCAGCGAAACAGTCGATGGCCTCATGATCGCATGGGACGGTGGTAGCGCCCTGCTGCTTGGCCTTTCAGGTGACGCAGACCCAGTCTGGTTCGGCTTCTAGGCACCAGGTCTCATCCTATCCTCGCACACTGGCCGGCCCCTGCGCCGGCCATTTTTTTACTGAAAAACAAAAGGTGTTTTTTTGGGGGGGGTGTTTCTGGCGGGCTGTCGTCCCTCAGACATAGGGCGAAAAACCGGCGGGAGCCGGGCCTAACAAGGAAGGACACAGCATTGCTTGAACTCGCCATAAAAAATAACGACACCGTCCGCGGCAGCCTGTTTCTAGATGACCGGGTGATGCCCGGCTTCTCCAAGCTGAACCCAAGCGTGATTTCCATCACCGAACGCTTTCAGCCAGAGCGCGCCCGCGTCGAACGTTTTATCGAAGCAACCTTTGAAAAGGCTTACGGCGCCCACCTGCCTGGGCACTATCCCACGCTGATGAGCGTTCATAACGCGGCGGGCGATATTCTCGCGGCTGTTGGTTTCCGCTTCGCTCAGGATGGCCCGCTGTTCCTAGAGCAATATCTGCCAAGCTCCATCGAGACCCTCCTGACCGCCACTAGCGACGCGTCGGTTGACCGCAAGTCCATCACGGAAATCGGCAGCCTGGCGTCCGCGGGTGGCGGGGCATCCCTGTTCCTGTTCATTGCCCTGGTGGCCTACCTCAAGTCACATGGCTTGACCCACGCGGCGGTGACGGCAACGCGCGAGCTTCGCTCCGCCTTCCGCTTCCTGCGCCTGAACCCCATAGACCTCGGCCGTGCCAGCAGCGACGACTTGCCCGATCACGGCGCTCAGTGGGGCAGCTATTATGAGACCGAGCCACGTGTGCTCGCGGGCTCCCTTGCCGCCACATTTACCCGCCTTGAGAAATTCACCCCGAGCAGCAGAACCAGGGCATGGCGCAGCTGTTCAGCCGCCTGCACTACGACCTCGAAGGAGAAATGGCCGAAGGAGACTTGGCATGAGCAAGCTTTTCGACGCCCTGACCTGGTTCGCCACCACGCAACCCGGGATCACGGCCATCACAGGCAACCAGGCATCAGTGAGGTATGGCGACCTTCCCGGGTTGATTGACAGCCTCGCCGCGACGCTTGCGGACTATGTCGAACACGGACGGCCCGTGGCATTGATGTGCGACAACAGCCCCGCGTGGGTGCTCACAGACCTTGCGCTCCTGTCGCTGGGCGCTGTTCATGTGCCGCTACCCCCCTTTTTTACGGATGCGCAAGTAGAACATACGCTTGAAAGCACCGGCGCGAGCTTGCTGCTGTCCGATCTTCCTGTGGACAATCGCGACCTCCTGGCCCAGCTGACGGTCGCGGGCGAACCCCTGTTCCTTTATGCGCTGAAGCACGACGCGCAGCCGATCCATGAAGGCACCGCCAAAATCACCTTCACATCAGGCACCACCGGCACTCCCAAGGGCGTGTGTTTGTCGCAGGCAAGCATGGAGGCCACCGCAGAAGCCGTACTCGAGCGCGTCGGCGCCAGCATGGTCGGGCGCCATGTAGCTATATTGCCGCTTGGCGTGCTGCTGGAGAATGTCGCAGGGCTCTACTCCTGCCTGATAGGGGGCGGCACCTATGTTGTGCTCAGCCAGAATTCCGTTGGCTTTGGCGATGCTTTCAAACCTGATTTCATGAAACTTGTTGAGACACTCGCCACCCAGCAAGCCAGCAGCGCTATCATGGTACCGGAGCTCCTACGCGGCACACTCGCTGTCATATCACAGGTCGGTAACACTCTGGATGTCATGCGGATGATTGCCGTTGGCGGCTCCCGCGTGAGCGCGCAACTGCTGAACCAGGCGATAGACCTTGGGCTCCCGGTTTGCGAGGGCTATGGCCTGTCGGAAGCTGGCTCTGTAGTGGCTATGAACGCGCCGGGCAACAACATGGTGGGCACCGTGGGCCTGCCGCTGAAGCATGTGTCGCTGACACAGCTCGATAGCGGCGAACTGATCCTGAAGGACGCGCCTTTCCTTGGTTATGTCGGCCTGCCCAAGCAGGAAGGCCCCTACCGCACCGGCGATATCACCAGCTTCGACATGGCAGGCCGGTTGATGGTCACAGGCCGGGTCAAGAATGTGCTGATCAACAGCTTTGGTCGCAACATCGCACCGGAATGGGTGGAAAGCGAGCTGCTGGCCCAACCGGAGATCGCCCAAGCCCTTGTGTATGGCGATGACCGTCCGGCCCTGGGTGCTGTACTCATCCCCACCAACCCCGCGGCGGGGGACGAAGCCCTCACTGCTGCTGTGGACCGCGCCAACGCGGCGCTCCCGGATTACGCCCGGGTGAAACACTGGTTCACCTCCTCCCCCTTCACCATGGAAAACGGCGAGCTGACCGGCACCGGCCGGCCGCGCCGTTCCACAATCCTGAAAGAGAAAGAAGCAATGATCGAACAATCCTACAAATCCGAAGGACCTGCCCAAGGCTTCTTCGACCGTCTTGTCAGGGAAACCGAAGCCGAACGCCAGGCTATGCTGTCGCTACCGATCATCCAGGCTGGCCTCAAGGGTGAGATTTCAAAAGATGTCTATATCGCTTACCTGACGGAAGCCTACCACCATGTGAAGCACACGGTGCCCTTGATGCTTGCCACCAAGGCTCACACCCCGGCGGCGCGCACCGTGATCCACGCGGCTCTCGACGAATATATCGACGAAGAAAAGGGCCATGAGGAATGGATTCTCAATGACATCCGCCACGCGGGCGGCAACGCGGAGGCTGCCCGGGTCAGCGACCCTGCTTTCGGCACGGAAATGATGGTCTCTTACGCCTATGACTATGTCACCCGGATCAACCCAGTCGGCTTCTTCGGCATGGTGTTCGTGCTTGAAGGCACGTCCACTGCCCTAGCCACCCAGGCGGCGGAAAAGCTGATGAAATCTCTGGGCTTGCGCAAGAATTGCTTCAGCTACCTGCTCTCCCACGGCGCGCTCGATCTGGAGCATATGGAGTTCTTCAAGGGCCTGATGACCAAGATCACTGATCCAGCGGATCAGGCCGCCATCATCCATATGGCGAAACGCATGTACCGCCTGTTCGGCGCCATGTTCGAAAGCGTAACCCAAACCGAGGAGCTGAAAAATGTCGCTTAAAAACAAAAAAATCCTGCTGACCGGCGCGTCTGGTGGTCTTGGCAGCATCATCACCACCCACCTCATGACGGCTGGGGCGTCGGTCACCGGGCTCGACCGCCAGGACGGCGAACTTATCCCGAACATCGAAGCTGACCTGGGGTCTGAAGCCGGTATCCAGGCGGCGGCATCAAAAGTTGCCGAAACCGACTGGGATGTCCTGATCAACCTGGCTGGCATGCAGCATTTCGGCCCCGTTGAAGCGCAAAGCCCCAGCCACACGGCAACCAGCTATATGGTTAACCTGATCGCGCCCGTGATGCTGACGCAGGCTGTGCTGCCTGCCATGAAAGCGCGGGGCAGCGGCCAGATTGTCAACATCGGTTCGATATTCGGGTCGATCCCCTTCGCCCACTTCGCATCCTATTCAAGCGCCAAGGCGGGCCTCAAGGGCTTCAGCGATGCGCTGCGGCGAGAGGTGCGCGACTTTGGCTTGGACGTCACCTACGTGGCGCCCCGGGCGGTCAAGACCCCCTTCAACGGCCCGCAGGTGACCGAGTTCGCCCGCCTGACCAAGATGCGCATGGATGACCCTTTCGATGTAGCCGACCTGATTGTTGAGGCCGTCGAGCGGCGCAAGAAGACCGTCTACTTGGGCATGCCCGAAAGCCTGTTCGTGCGCCTGAATGCCTTGTTGCCCGGCATTGTTGATGGTGCCGTCGCGAACGATACCCGTATTGCCCGCAGCCTGTTTGAGCTGCCCACCCAACAAGCATAGCCATCGGAGAGATACCATGACCAGAACCATCGCAGCTTTCTTTATCGCCCTCAGCGCCTTCATTCCCGCCCATGCGGACGACGGTGCAAACGACCTGCTGGCGATCCAGCATGAATGGGCAAAAATCAAGTACCAGACCCCGGATGAGGACATGCAGAAGGACCAGATCAAGGCGCTGGCGTCCAATGCCGCCACAGTTGCCGCGCAGCACCCGGGCGAAGCCGAATATCTAGTATGGCAAGCCATCGTGCTATCCACTGAAGCTGGTATTGATGGCGGCCTCGGCGCCCTTGGCAAAGTGAAAGAAGCCCGAAAACTCCTTGAAAAGGCTGAGGAAATTGACCCCAACGCCCTCAATGGCGCGATCCCGACAAGCCTTGGGTCACTTTACTATCAGGTGCCGGGCTGGCCGATCGGTTTCGGCAGCAACAAGAAGGCCCGCAAGTATCTTGAGAAAGCCGTGGCGCTCAATCCTGACGGCATCGATGCCAACTTCTTCTATGGCGATTTCCTGTTTGAGCGCGGTGACTATGACGCCGCCCGGCAGGTGCTGGAGCACGCCCTGAAAGCCGCAGACCGCCCGGACCGCCCGCTTGCTGACGCAGGTCGCCGCGAAGAAATCCAGGCGCTGCTGACGAAGATTGACGCGAAAAGCGGAACGCGGTCCCGCTAAGTCCATTGGCAGGTGTCAGTCCTTACCCCACGGCGCCTGCCAAGGCCCATGAGCAGTCTCTCAATCCCCTGCTCATGGGCTTTTTCTTATCCGCTCAGACGAAATCGATATGCTTGTTGAACGGCATTTCCCTGAGGCGCTTGCCCGTGGCTGCAAAAATGGCGT
>JBNKYQ010000110.1:0-9862 GCA_050300975.1 Kordiimonas sp. | reverse complement strand
CTGGTAAAGGAATGTCTTGTTCGCACTGCCGCCACCCTTGGCCATAAAGAGGAACTTATATTCATTGCCTTCAGACGCGTAGATATCGATCTGCGCCGGGGTGTTGTTCTTGGTATTGACCTCTTTGTACATGGAAAGAGGCGCCATCTGGCTGTAGCGCAGGTTGGTTTCTGTGTAGGTGCGCATCACGCCTTTCGTCAGCGGTGCGCCGTCGTCACCTGATGTCCAGACATGCTGGCCCTTGGTGCCGACGATGATGGCTGTGCCTGTATCCTGGCAGGAAGGCAGCACGCGGCCTGCGGCAATGTTTGCGTTCTTCAACAGCTCTTTGGCGACGAAGCGGTCGTTTTCCGATGCTTCCTCATCCTTGAGGATATCCGCCAATTGCTGCAGGTGCCCGGGACGCAGAAGATGCGCGATATCGGCCATGGCTTCCTTGGCCAGAAGTTCGAGGCCTTCGTCCTCAACCTTCAAAATGGTGCGGCCATCCACTTCCATAGTGGAGACAAAGTCGGATGTGATTTTCCGGTAAGGGGTATCGTCGCCGCCCTGTTGGAACAGCTTGGTGAATGTCCAGTCGCTCATGGCTTTTTTACCTTCTCCGACCCGTGGAGAGCCGGAGCTTCAATTGGGGGTTAGGGGACTATTTTTTTCTGAAGGCATCCAGCGTGACGACATTGTCGCCGCCGGCTTCAGGTGCAGCTTCGGCACTTGCAGCACTTGCAGCGCTGGCCACTTTTTCTGTGTCGGAATTGTCTGCTTCCTCAAGGGGAACGTCATCGAATTCCGCTTCAAGGTCCTGTTCGTCAAGCCCGTCGTCGCTTTCATCATGGAACTGAAGCGCGAACTGTACGCTTGGGTCCACAAAGCCAACGATGGCCGCGAACGGGATCTTCAGCATTTCAGGGGTCTGGTTGAAGGAAAGGCCGACTTCGAAAAAGTCTTCTTCCACGTTCAGGCCCCAGAATTTGTGCTGCAGCACGATGGTCATTTCTTCGGGGAAGCGGCTTTTCAGGTGGGCCGGGATATCCACGCCCTCAGCCTGGGTCTTGAACGCGATGTAGAAATGGTGTTCGCCCTTGAGGCCATCTTCGGCAGTTTCACGAAGGATGGTCCGAACCACGCCGCGAAGCGCATCCTGAACCTTGGCGTCGTAATCGATAAAAGTTTCTGACATGCTGGAACTCAAGCTCTTTCCCTGACAACAAAGATTGCCCCCTTATAATGCTTCCCTTTCGAAGGGTGAAGGGGGAAATCAATTGTTTTTTGCGCTCAATTGTCACGTGAGGCAAGGCGAAGACAAATTCCGGGGCCGGGGAGGGCGTCCATCCGCTGCAGTTGAATTAGCCCGGTTTGGTTCTGGCCGCGGCCAAAAGCGCCCACAAACGGCCCCTAAGTGGCAGTTGTAGTGCGGAAGGTTAAATGTATTTTAACCTCAAGGGTTACAAACTGATGGTGGCATCAGCAGGGTCTCTTTCGCCCGTTGGTTGTCGGTCCGTGTTGACTGCATGAACAGGGGGCTGGTTTGATGTTTGCGAAAATCGCTTCTTGTCGCAATGTCGGTGCCTGCCAGAGTAGATGAATTTACAGTATTTCCAGATGGCGCTCGACTTCATTGAAGCTTCCAAGAAGTTTCGAACGCTGGACGAACTTGGCACTGCTTTCCATAAGGCCACCCAGACCCTTGGTTTCGATCATTATGCCTGCGTTTCCTGTGTAGAGTTTGGCGCGCTGCCGGACGGCGCGGTATTCCTGGCGGATTACCCAGACGACTGGACCAAATATTATCTTGAGAATGAATATGACCGGACCGACCGCATCCTGCAGGTGTCGCTGAAGGAGCATATGCCCTTCAACTGGGACAATAACATCATCCATAACGGCATGACGCCCGAGCAGTCAGAAATGATGTGCGAGGCGGAAGATGCCGGGCTTCTTTACGGTGTGACCGTGCCCATCCATATCGTCGGTGCCTTCCCGGGCGCCGTGAATGTGGTGGGGGAACACCGGGACATCGACCCGGCGGCCGAGCATGCGGTGCATCTGATGAGCGTCTATCTTCATGATGCAGCCCTGAGAATATCAAAGGAAGGCAAGGCCACCCTGAAGCCCGTGGCCAAATTGACTCCGCGCGAGAAGGAGTGCCTGCAGTGGGTGGCAGCCGGCAAGACCGATTGGGAAATCTCCAGCATCCTGTCGATTGCGGAAAGAACGGTGCACACCCACGTGGAAAGCGCAAAGACCAAACTGGGCGTCAACACCAGGGTTCAAGCCGTCGTAAAGGCCTTCCTGACCAATCTGATACACCACTAAGGGTTGTGCCAAACAACCAACCAGGAAAACCTAGTCCGTTCGGCTGATATTCCTACTTCAATTTATAAGACATCATCGCCTCACTACCCATTGTCAAAAAAGGAGGTGACTGATGATCCATGTTGTGAGTTCTTTAAACAGAACTGAGTACAGCGGCTATCTTCGCCAGCTCTGGCAGCAACGCTATGATGTCTTTGTAGAGAAGATGGGATGGAGCCTGGATTGCGCTCGCGGGATCGAGCGTGACCAGTTCGACCGTCCTGACACGGTTTATCTTCTGTGCATAGATGATCGCGGCAACCTTAAGGGTGCCATGCGCCTGCTGCCTACCGTCAAGCCCCATCTGATGAGCGAAGCCTTCCCCGGCCTTTGCGCCGAGGGTGTGCCCCGGTCGGATACTACCTGGGAGGTTTCCCGTTTTTATAGCCTTACGGGGCGTCACATGATGCTGGAACGTGACCGCACGGTCAGTGAGCTGGTTTGCGGCTTGTTCGAATATGGCCTGCTGGCCGGGATCGACAGTGTGACCTGCGTTGCCAGCATGGTGCTGTTCCCTACGATCCTGAAGGCTGGTTGGAATGTGACGCCGCTTGGCCTGCCGTCGGTCTCTGACGGGGAGGTTATCCTGGCTTTCCGGATTGACCTGAATGCCGCCGACTATGTGACGGTATGCAAGACCCGCCATGTTGAGGGCAGCGTGCTTTACACAGAACCCGCCCAGGAGCGCGAGCTGGAGATGGCGGTATGACCCTGCATGACAATCCCCAATTCAGCGACCGCACAAGCCCCCTTGATTCCAGCATTGGTCGCCTGCAGTTCATGTTCGGCCAGTTGGAGGCAGAACAGGTAGACGATATTGTAAGCCGCGTGCACCGCGCCTTGCCTGTGCCGGTAGAGCGCATGCCCGAAGAGGACGTCGACGCCGAAGTGCTCGACAGAGGCGACGTGGCCCAGCGCGGCGTGGTGCAGCTTCTATACCTGATTGCAGCCCAGACCTATGCCGACATCCTGTTTGCGCTGACATACGCCGAGACGCTGGCGATGATGAGCGGGGCAGATTTTGAAGCCGAGGGTGTGGCCCATTAGGCCGCGCCCCGAACAAGGACTCTCTGGCCTTATCCAGCGATCAGGACCGCTGGTGAGGGCAACCAACCGCCGGTGCGTGTGTGGTGACGCGCCCGGCGGTTTTACTTTGCGCGGGGCCTGCGGTTTTCAAGAATTCGGTTTTTTGGGAATAAGTGGGCCGTTCTGTTGCTAGGTGGCCCAACCCCCACCTGATGGAGTCAACCATCAGGAATTTATAAATGTAGTAGCTATGACTGCTTACGCAGCAACAGCATACTCGACGTTGTTGTCGTTAGCATTTATTTAAGGTGGCCCATCACGGCGGTGCCATCCCGGGCGAAGAGCAACATCGTTCGATACACGTCGATCCTGGTTCGCCCCCATCAGCAACGGTCTGTTGACCGTAGGCCTTCGCTTTCCAGGCAAGCAGGCCGTTCCTGGTGGAGGCGCCGGGTACTGCCCCCGGGTCCGCAATAGCTACTAAATGCACCGTTTATCGCCATAGCTGCCGAAGCAGCACCCCTGATATAAGCAATTCCGCAGTCGATTTAAAGGCCAATAAAATTTTGTCTGACGATTTTAGTACAGATTCGGGATTTTCCCGAAACTGTGGCATAATGGGGGTCTTACGGGTCACCTACCAAAGGAGAATGATCCATGGCTGACCAACAGCATTGGGAATGGACGGCCGAAACCGGCCCCCGTGGCAACCTGCGTGAAGCGGTTGCGCTTTTCAGTACAGAAGACGACCTGCAGGCTGCAGTGGACGACCTTGAATGTCATGGGTTTTCCAACGCTGCTGTCTCGCGGCCGAAACCGATCAAGGACATCGAAGCCGCGGTCCATCATCCTGTCAATTCGGTGCAGGAGCTCGAAGACGACGCCAGCGTGCCGCGCGAAGCCTATATCGACAAGGATAGCCGCGCCAGCGGCATGATGGTGATGGTCGTGGTGCCGGTTTATATCCTGCTGCTTGCAGGCGCGGGCATCGCGTCCGGGCACGGGCTGGAGACGTGGCAGGCGGTTGTCCTGACTGTGGGACTGGGCATCATCGGCATGTTTGGCGGAGGCTACTACGCCATGCGCTATTCGCGCCGCGCCAGCGAGCGGGTGCGGGAAGAGCAAGCCAAAGGTGGGCTTCTTTTGTGGGTGCGCACGGGCAGTCGTGAGCAGGAAGACCGGGCGCTTGAAATTCTCCGGCGTCACGCAGGACGGGATGTTCATCTGCACGGCCCGGCGATTCACTAGGGCTGGTTTCACATGGCAATGCCTGGGTGCGGCGCGGCCTGAACGAACAGCAGGGCGAAATTTCCGCCCTGCTGCCAGTGGGTTGATACAGAAAAATCGATCCTAGAAGAGTATCTGCGCCCCTGACAAGTCCGACAGGGTTATGTCCGCGATGAAGATGCTGTTGCCGTTGCCGGTGTCGATCAACACGCCGGAGGCATTGTTCACTACGGCTTCGGTAGCTGCTGCGACGACGTCATCATTGTCCGCGAAATCCGTGTCCGTGTCGCTCAGGTCAAGTGTGTCTTCACCGGTGTCGAAATCATTGATGATGTCATCACCGTGGCCTGCAACAAAGACCAGTGTGTCGGCGCCCGTGCCGCCGGTGATGGTGTCATTGCCCGGGCCGCCGTATAGTGTATCCGCGCCCGCGCCACCATCAAGTACGTCTGCGCCACTACCGGCATAGATTGTGTCTGCGCCGCCGCCACCAAACACGGTGTCATTGTCGGTGCCGCCGAACGCCAGGTCGTCGCCTGCGCCTGCATCAATCCAGTCCTGGCCGGATTTTCCGCCATAGATGGTGTCGTCGCCGCCCCCTGCATGAACCACGTCGTCGCCAAGCGCCGCGCCCAGGAGGTCGTCCCCGTCAGCGCCCCAAACCACATCGTTGCCGTCCCCGCCCCACAGGGTGTTGGCATTGGTTTCGCTTGTTGTGGCGACACCGTCATTCCAGTCTCCGGCCACCACGGTATCGTCGCCGGCAGCGCCATAGGCGATGTCTGTCCCGTCGTTGCCGATGATCAGGTCGCCGCCCTTGCCGCCGCCGAGGACGTCATCGCCGCCACCGCCCATCAGAGTGTCGTCGCCGGTATCGGTGCCGCCTGCCCAGACCGTATCGTTGCCCAGGCCACCCTGGACGAGATCATTACCGTCAAAGCCGATCAGGGTGTTGGCTGCGTCGTTGCCGGTCAGTGTGTCATTGCCCGCGGATCCCTTGGCGTTTTCAATGATGGTATTGGGCATGATAAAGAGCGTGCCGGTCTCGATGGCATGCTGATTGTCGGGCAGCGTATAGTCAATGTCTGGACCAATGTTCGACCAACTGCCGGGTGTGAGGTTGATGTGGACGGCATCGCCCGTGCCAGTAACCTGGATTGTGTCCACGCCCCCGGCGTCGAAAATGGTCTCCAGCAGGTCCATCGACAAGTCATAGGTGAAGGTTGTGTTGCCTGCGGTGCTTTCCGTGTTGACGCCGTACAGATACTGAAGGCCTGCGATGTCGGCGTACATATATTGATAGCTCGGTACGCTGACATACAGGGCGTCAGCGTGGCGGGCCGATACCACATAGGACATGATGGTATATTCTTCGCCGGTAAATTCATTCCAGTCGGGCAGGTCATCAAACCCCAGAGAATGGCCCAGCTCATGCACGAAATATTTGTTGCGGACGGTTTCTTCAATATAGATGCCGATTAACACGTCGCCGGAATAGGGCCCGTCATACGGCGTGCTTGACCCGCCGCCGACAACGATTTCGTGATTGCTGATCCGGATGTTGCCGGCGCTTTCTTGATAGTCTTCCACCCACACGAGGTCTATGTTTGCATAGCTCTCGACGCGGGCGATTTCCTGCTCCAGGGCGTATTGCGACATTGGTGTGACTGGCTCAACCGCAGACGTCCACCATTCGCTATTGTCGTCGACAACGGTTAGCGAATTATAGTTGGCGAAGCTGTAGCTCACACGTGTGATGCCGTCTTCGTCCGGCGTCCAGCGCCCCGCACCGTCATTGACGACGCCGGTGGTGGTCAGAATTTCTTCCGTGGAATCACCAATCGCGTCGGTCAGCGAATATTCCGTATAGTGGGAGGTGACAGAGCCTGGTTCGAGGATCAGGTCACCCTTGGCGGCATTGAAATCGTCGGTGTCTACCCCCACTAGCGTGAGCGTGTTGGTACCGTCGCTGACAATCGTGTTATTGCCTGCACTGCTGACGATGAGGTCACCAATATCCAGGCCAGACCCCCTGAAATCCAGTGTGTCGTGGCTGATGCTGAAGTCACTGATTGTGTCGTCGCCCCATGTACGGCCGATCACGAACATGTCCCTGCCTGCGCCGCCCGACATAAGGTCGTCGCCGCGGCCAGGACGCAGGGTGTCATCTCCCGCGCCGCCAGAGAGGGTGTCCTGTCCAAGGCTGGTCTCGATCAAATCATCTCCGGCCCCGCCGAGAACGGAATCATCCCCTTCATTTGAAACGATAAAGTCGTCGCCGCCGCCAGCGCGGATGATATCATTCCCTTCTTCGCCGCCGATGACATCGACATCATTGCCGCCAATGATAAGATCGTCGCCATCAAAGCCGCGCAGGTAGTTGAACCCGTCACCGCCGACAAGTGTGTCATCCCCGCCATGGCCATAGATAACGTCGTCGGCGTCGGTTCCCACCAGGCTATCCGCCCCGCCAGCGCCCTCGAGGTTGCCTCCAAGAGGTCGTACCCCAAGCCTATAACGGATGTTGGCGTCGGTCAGGTCATCGGCAGACACGTTCAAAAGGGTAACGCTGTCGCCCCAATAGGCTGTCAGGGTGGTGTTGCCGCCTTGTTCCGTGATGGTGAAATCATCCAGGTTGCGGACAATACGGCCTGCAAAATGCAGCGTGTCTTCGCTTGGATCAAAATCGGTGATGGTGTCGTTGCCCCAAAGGTCGGCAACGCCGTCGTGGATGTCGTCCCAATTGTCACTAAAAAAGCGGAAAGTATCGGCGCCATCACCGCCCGTGAGGACATCATCACCCCATTCGCCATCCAGATAATCGTTGCCAGCGCCGCCTATGAGTGTGTCGTCACCATAACCGCCCTGCAGGCTGTCTGCCCCGTTACCGCCTGTCAGTGTCTCGTCGGTGTTGCCGCCAAACTGGTCCTGGGTAACAAACACAGTATAGGAACCCAGGTCACCACCCCAGCCGTCAACCGAGATATAATAAGTCCCTGTTTTCGTGGGCGTTATTTCGCTTTGCGCTTCTGTGGTGAAATAAAATTCAGCCTGCCGCTGGGTATAGAATTCTTCCGGCGTGTGGGAGACCTCAACGCCGTTCGCATTGTAGATGTCCAGAATCCGCAGATATTGGGCTGTACCGTTGTCGCTGTCTGATCCCAGAACCCTGATCGTGTAGGTCACGCCTGCCGTCAGCTCGACCGCCACCCAATCCACGTCGCCAACTGTTTCCAGCTGCCCGTAGAAGACGCCATCTTCAACCACGCCGGTGGTGTTTACATTGTCGCTGATATCGCTCATGCCGACTTTTTCCCGATCCCCACACTAGATACCTAGGGGTACCTTACTGAAGTCGAAAACCTAATGCATTCCTATTATGAATTTGATCGTTGATATGCGTAGGAAAGGTGATGCGCCTATTGCCTACTGGCACGTCACGCCCTATAGCTTTTTATCAAGTTTAATCGGGTGGTAGGACGTATGCAGCAATATCTCGATCTTCTGGCGCGCATCCGGCGCGAAGGAACCTTCAAGGGCGACCGCACAGGCACAGGAACCTACAGCGTGTTTGGCCACCAGATGCGGTTCAATCTGGCTGAAGGCTTCCCGATGGTGACCACCAAGAAGCTGCACCTGAGGTCCATCATCCACGAACTCCTGTGGTTCATCGCCGGTGATACCAACATCAAGTATCTGAAAGATAACGGGGTTTCCATCTGGGATGAATGGGCGGACGAGCCCGGCGACCTGGGCCCCGTGTATGGCCATCAGTGGCGCAGCTGGCCCGCGCCCGACGGCACCACCATCGACCAGATCACGAACCTGATTGACCAGATCAAGACAAACCCGAACAGTCGCCGCCTGATCGTGTCGGCGTGGAACGTGGCGGATGTGGACCATATGGCGCTGCCACCGTGTCACTGCCTGTTCCAGTTCTATGTGGCTGACGGCAAGCTTTCGTGCCAGCTTTATCAGCGCAGCGCGGACGTATTCCTGGGCGTCCCCTTCAATATCGCAAGCTATGCGCTTCTCACCCACATGATGGCGCAGGTGTGTGGTCTGGAAGTTGGGGATTTTGTCCACACCTTCGGGGACGCGCACCTCTAGAGCAACCATATTGAACAAACCGACCTGCAGCTGAGCCGGGCGCCCTTGCCGCTGCCGAAGCTGACACTGAACCCGGATGTGAAAGACCTGTTTGCATTCACGTTCGACGACATTCAGATCGATGGGTATGAAGCTCATCCTCACATCAAGGCGCCTGTGGCGGTCTAGGTCAGGGATCAGGAGCAAGGAGGGGGTTTGGCTCGCGATAGTGATATAGACATCAGGCAATGGATTCTTGTCTTGTTCGTCGTGCTTTTCGGGGCAGGGCTGACCTGGTCTGCGACCAGTGAAAGCGTTCGCTCGTCACAGTCTGAGGCGCGCGCCAGCTTCAATGCCGCGGCTGATCTCTATGTGGATCGGGTCAAGGGCGCGCTCACGCATGGCCTGAACGCCGCGAGTGACCTCTATAGTTATTATGAAGCGACGGAAGAGATTGACCACAACACCTTCCAGCGGCTGATCTCAAGCTATTCGAGCCTCAATGAACACCGCAAGATGGTGGGGGTCGCAATTGCGGCCACCCCGGAAGGTTTTAGTGAATTGGAGGCCTACGCACGGGAACACTATCCCGGTGATTTTTCGTTGCAGGGCGCGGGGGATGCGGCTGGTGCCAGCGACAGCGGTGTGCCCGGCAGCCTGGCACAGCGAGCCTTTTACATGCTCTATGTCTGGGCCCCTACTGAAGAGCGCAGTGCGCGGTGGCGCGGCGCCGACATAGGGGCCTATACACCGCTGAATGCGTTTCTTGAAGAAACCATTGAGAAGGGCCAGCCTGCGGCTATCCCCATGCCGCCGCTTGAGACCGAGGATCGGTCCTGCGTACTGTTGGCGACACCCTTTGTCAGCCAGGCGGGTGTTGACGGCGTAATCATCCAGGTTCTGGATATGCCGAAACTCCTGAACGAGGTTGCGTCAAGCCAGCGCTTCGCAAGGCTCAATGCCCACTTCACCAGCAGTTGGCAGGGTGGCGAGATGGTGCAGGACATGATGATCATCGACGGTGTCTACAGCCCTGAGACGTTCCCGCCGCCAGCCGCAAAACCGTGGATTGCGACACAGGATGTCATGATCGGCGGGCAACTGTGGGAGGTTCAACCCTGGGCGCCCTATGAGGCTTACGCCATTGACTATGGGCCTGCGGTCATCA
>JBNKYQ010000109.1:0-9951 GCA_050300975.1 Kordiimonas sp. | reverse complement strand
GCCCCATGATCCGCTGCCGCGTGGTTTCCTGGAAAGCTTTGACTTCATGCCCGAGACCGCGTTCGAATGGCGGGCGGTCAGCAGCCGCATCAATGATGTGCGCTTTGATGCGCCTGACTGTATCGATCCGCCAGAGCAAGAACGCCAGCACACCTTGTTTTAAGGAAAGCAGACCTGAATGACTGATTTGAATGATCCGAATAGCCCTGTTTTCCTTGAAAAGGACGGCCCGATTGGGCGGCTGGTGTTGAACCGGCCGGAAAAACGCAACGCCATGTCGGAGGCCATGTGGGCATCCATCCCTGACGCTGTGACACAGCTGGACGCCGACCCGGATGTGCGAGTGATTATTGTGTGTTCGTCATCAGAGAAGGCCTTTTCCGCCGGCGCGGATATCGCGGAGCTGGAGCAGATCGCCGCTTCACCCGTGCGCCAGGAAAGCAACCGACAGGCCATCCGCGATGCCCAGCGCATGCTAGCCCGGGCAAAGAAGCCGACCATCGCCCAAGTGGCTGGGGCCTGCATGGGCGGCGGCTGCGGTATCGCCATCCACTGCGATATGCGCTTCGCGGCCAACACGGCACGGTTCGGTATTACGCCCGCCAAACTGGGGATCATCTATCCTCTCAATGATACCAAACAGCTGATGGACCTTGTAGGCCCGGCTAAGGCCAAAAGCATGCTGTTCACTGGACGTGTGGTGGACGCGGAAGAGGCGCTGCGCATCGGCCTTGTGGACGAGCTGTTCGCCGCCGAGGAACTAGGGGAACGGACCTTGTCGTTCGCGCACCAGATCGCCCAGGTGTCGCAATATTCGGTGCGCGGTATCAAGCAGACCATCCGCCTGATCCTGGATGGGCAGCATGATGATGATGAAGTCACAGCGAAAATGTTCACCGATGCCCACACAGGCATTGATGCGGTGGAGGGCGTTCGGGCGTTTCTCGAGAAACGCAGCCCCGCGTTCCCTTGGAACGGCGAAGAGGATTAAGACGGGCGTAGGTCGCGGAAATCAGGTACTTGATAGAGCGCCGCGACATGCAGCGCCGATGTCACATATACCACAAACCCTGACACGATCATGGCCATTCGGGTTTCAAATTCCTCAGGCACCAAGCTGACAGCCAGCGCGCTAATGGTCAGGTAGAAGACCGACGTAGCGAGGAGGATGATCCCCAAGGATGCTGCGATGGGCACCATGAACAGCCGGGCACGCATGAAGGCAGACGGCAGCGTTTCACGCCGGTCGCGCGCCTCCGCAGCGATCGCCAGATGTGCCGTGCTGGTCAGAATGATGGACATCCACAGCACCAGTCCGCCACCAACCATGGCGAGCGCACTGGCCATGCCTCCGAACGCCAGCGCCAGCCCCGCCGTCAAGGACAAGATGAACAACCCACCAAGAATGGTAATGCCGTTCACGGCAACCATATGGAGGAAAGAGCGCAGGCCCCGGATCAGGAAAGCTTTCATGCCGCCTGCCGCCGGCACCAGGCCACCAGGGGCAGACGCCCGGGCAAAGGGCACCAGCAGAAAAGTTGAGACCGCCGTTGCTGCCAGATGGCCAAGCAGCAGGGTGGATAACCCGTCATTGAAGGCGGCTGCGAATTCAGCCGTGCCGTCCTCGGACCCGTCGGACTGTTGTTGGATGTCGAGCAGCTGTTCCACCACAGCCATCGCCGGGGCATAGACAATGCTGCTGCCAATGCCTGCAAGCAGGCCCAGCAGCACAAGCAGCTCTGTCCTGGCTTTTGCTGCCTGGACAGCAGCCCCCACAAGGCCTGCGATGGTTGGTGTCTGGAACTGCATTTGGTTTGCTCCGCTTCCCACAAACCTAAGGGAAGGGGCTTGTTTTGAAAAGGGAATTCACTGCGCTTTAATGGCGCGGCCAGTTGAAGCCAGAAGGTTTCGGCTTATTATCAGCATCAGGAATGCCCAAAAGGGCTGTAAGGGGAGAATATCATGTTTGCAGGTCAAACCGTATGGATTACCGGCGGATCGTCGGGGATTGGCGAAGCGCTGGCGCACCAGTTTGCGGGAGAGGGTGCCAAGCTCATCCTGTCCGCCCGCCGGGCTGAGGAACTTGAGCGCGTGCGCGACGCCTGTGTGGCAGAAGGTGCTGACAAGGCCGATATCATGGTGCTTCCACTCGATGTGACCGATGAGGCGGCGCTTGAAGGCAAGGTTACTGACGCCAAGGCCTTCACTGGACGGATTGATATGCTGATCAACAATGCAGGCATTTCACAGCGGTCTCTGTGCGTGGATACGGAAATGGCCACCTACCGCCGGCTTTTCGAAGTGGACGTCTTTGGCCAGATCGCCCTGACCAAACTGGTGCTGCCCGTGATGCTGCAGCAGAAATCCGGCCACCTTGCCGTAACGGCATCGGTCGCGGGCAAGATTGGCGTCTCGCAGCGTACCGGTTACTGTGCAGCCAAACATGCCATGATGGGTTTCTTTGATGCGCTTCGGGCCGAAGTGGCCAAGGACGGCATCAAGGTAACTACCATCACGCCTGGCTTCATTCGCACTAATATTGCCAAACATGCCCTGAAGGGCGACGGATCGGAATTCGCCAAGGTAGACAAGAATATCGCGGGCGGCATGGATGTGGAAGCATGCGCAAAGGTCATCATGAACGGCTTCAGGAAGGGCCGAAAGGAAATCCCGGTCGGCGAGGGCAGCGAGATGAAAGCCCTGTTGGTGAAGCGCTTCTTCCCCAACATGCTGTTCAAGATGGTAGAAAAGATGGGCTGAAGATGGCCCGGGAGCGCTGGTAGCTTGGAGTGTTACTTCAAGTACCTGTCTCCCGACCATCCTCCAGGAGGATCTCTAGGCGTCCATGAAAGTGTCGCTGCCCGTCCGCGGGCGTGACGGCATGAAACGGTCCCACCAGCGGGGCTCAGGCTCGGGCCTTGGCCTCGGCGCTGGTTTTTCAAATGTCACCACAGGCTTGCCGCGCCCCAGATCAAGGAACTCGATGGTGGATACCTTCTGGTGGTCCAGCATCAGGCGGTCGTTGATCCGGCCGTAGCGTGGCTGTTTGAGGTAAACCGAGCAGCCGATGATATAAGTTGCCATGCCGTCGTCGTCCGCGAGCGGCAGATAAAGAGATTCCACTTCGGCGCTGTCGCCGCTGCGGCGTCTGACCGTTTCCTGCATCTGCACACCGCTGGGCTGGTCCAGAATGGCCTCATACAACCGGGCTGTGTTTTCCCTCATGTTGGGTGTTGTCAGGTCGAACGCGTTGATGCCGGCCATGGGCGCCTGCCACAGGGCATCCTGTGTCGTGCCGATCATGGAAACCTGCACATCATAGCGGTCGATGCGTTTCATCAGCGAGATGCGTGGAAGCAGCTCGTGCAAGTCTGTTGGATGCAGCACACATTTCCTGGGCAAGGCCGCGCCTCTATCGCGCGGCAAAGTGTGCCAATACTCAAGTAAACGCCCCAAAACACCGGAAACGGGCATACACGCCTCCTCTTCCCTCAGCTGGAACCCCTTTGGTGAAGAAATCATGAGGCGCGTTTGCGACGGTTTCAAGACAAGGCTGCTGACCTATTATTGGCCTGCTTTTTGCCGCGCTTCAAATGCCTGAATCTGCTCGGTGATTCCATCTGCCAGATCATTCGGCAGCGGGAAGGTCAGATGGTATTGAGAAATCTTCCAGCCGTCATTTGTGCGAATCAGCACACCAGTTCCCCGGCTGGTGCCATATTTGGCGTTGTCCAGCAGTTCGTCAAACCAGGCGGTGTTGCCGTCCGGCGTGAAATTGACGTGGCGCTCGCGCACCGCGTAGGTCCAACCTTTGGTTGGGCGGGCATAGGCCTTGAAGGTCGGTTTGTCCCAACGCTCTGAAGCATCAGTGCCCAGGAAGATGGCATCTTCGCTCATCAGGCCGAAATACCGGTCCCAATCTGCCCCCGCGGCGGCGTCATGAAAGCTGTCCAGCGTGTTGTTCACGGCGATCCTGTCGGCTTCGTCCGCCGCCAGGGGGGCTGAACAAGCGGCCAGGAAGATGAAGCATACCATCAAGAAGCGCATGGGGTCTCTCCGCGACAATGAGCAGCGCCGACACGGGCCAGCGCTGTGAATGGGTTAGGTATTGGCCTTGATCGCACCAGACTTCAGGCGCGACAGATAGTCCTTAAGGTCGCGCCGAAGCTCAGGCATCATGATATAGATGCCAATGACGTTCGGTACCGCCATCAGGAAGAACATGCTGTCCATCAAGAGGTATACCTCGTCTGCCGAGAAGACAGCACCCGGCACCAGCGCCACACAGAAGATGATCTTGAACAGGTTCATTGACTGGCTGGAGCCACCGAAAACAAATTCCCAGACCTTGCTGGAATAATAGCCCCAGCTGATGATGGTGGAATAGGCGAACAGGAAGGCCGCAACCGCCAGTACCCATGGGAACCAGCTGATGACGCTGCCGAAGGCCTCTGACGTCAGCGAAATGCCTGCCGTGCCCTCTGTTTCCAGGTAGACGCCGGTCACCACGATCACCAGTGCTGTCATGGTGGAAACGACGACGGTGTCGACGAACGGCTCCATCAGGGCAACCATGCCTTCGGATACCGGTTCTTTGGTTTTGGCCGCAGCGTGCGCCATGGTGGCGGAGCCAAGCCCCGCTTCCGTTGAATAGACCGCCCGGCGCATGGCGATGATGATGGTGCCGATCAGGCCGCCCATGCCGGCCTCAAGCGAGAAGGCGGATTCGAAGATGGTGACAAAGGCTGCAGGAACTTCGCTGATATGGGCTCCGATGATGATCAGGGCACCCAGGATATAGATGCCGGCCATCGCGGGCACAAGCCGCGCCGTCACACTGGCGATCGACTTGATGCCGCCGATGATGACAATTGCCGTCAGCAGGGCCACAACCACCCCGAAGCCCCAACGGCTTGCCTGGCTTTCAATGCCGGTCACAGCCGCAACGGCTTCAAAGGACTGGTTCACCTGTGCGACCTGCAGAAGCGTTGGTACGGCAAGAATGGCATAGGTCCAGGCCAGGTATTTACCAACCTTGCCCCAGCCTTCGCCGCGGGTCTTGAGACCGCGCTCGAGGTAATACATGGGGCCGCCCGCCACTGTGCCGTCCTCGCGTACATCGCGGTATTTCACGCCGAGCGTACATTCCGCGAACTTGAGCGACATGGCGCAGAAGCCAATCAGGATCATCCAGAAGGTGGCGCCCGGCCCGCCGGTTGAGATGGCCACAGCCACACCGGCGATGTTACCGAGGCCCACGGTGCCTGAAAGGGCAGTCGAGAGCGCCTGGAACTGGGTCACTTCACCATCGGCGCTTTCGTCGTGGTAATCGCCTTTGACAATGCGCCACGCCCGCTTGAAGCTGGTCAGGTTCACGAAGCCGAAATAGATTGTCAGCAAGATCATCGGGATAGCGAGGAAGGCCACAATCCATTCGACCTCGAGGCCGCCAATGGAGATGGTCCCGAATACGAAGTCACCCAAGCTGTTGATGCCGTCAACCCACAGCCTCACGATCCAACTGCGTTCGTCAGTTTCGGCCTGAGCCATGGATGGGCTGGTGATTGCCATGCAAGCCGCAAAGGCTACCAGAATACGCTGATACTGCAACACGTCCTCTCCCCAGAGTTATCTTGTGTTATTTGCCGGGCAGAGTAGGCGAGGGGACCCGAGGATGGAAGCCCAAAATTGGCAGAAGTCCCACAAACGCCGGATTCCCGCACGAAATTCTGATTCTTCCGCTTGGTGCCAAACAATCGACTGTGCCTTGCATGTGGCAGCAAAACCTAATCAGCCAGCTCGAAGGTGAAGCGGTATTTGACATCTGCCGTGGCAACGGCCTTGCCGCCTTCAAAGCGCGGCACATAGCGGAATTGTTCCACGGCTTCAAGGGCAGCTCTTTCAAAGCTTGACGCGCCGCTCCGCTCGACCACGTGGGGCTCGCGCACGAAGCCGTCTTCATCCACCGTTAGGGCAATGACTACGGACCCTTCCTGTCCGGCTTCCTGGGCCCCGCGCGGATAGGTGGGGAAGGTTCTGAACACCGGCATATAGTCTTGCGTGGGATCGTGGGGTTTTGCGGCGCCGATGGCGCGGCAATGCTTGGTTGCTTCGTCCCTCAAGCCCCGCTTCTCATACGCATGGATCAGGAACGCATGGTTGGTCATGGTCATTGATGCGTTTGGTGCGTATTTCTCGAAAGTCGCCAGCGATGCCAGCAGTTCTTCGGTGGCATTCTTGTAGCTGTTCGTTGCGATACGGTATTTTCCGATCCAGAAATTCGCTCGGGCCATTCCAATTTCAGCTTCCTGGTCATCAAACTTGCTGAAGATCTCCCGTGCTTCTTTCAAGTAGCGGATGGCCTTGCGGGATTGCGCCTCCTGAAGCGCGATTTGCCCGACTTCCAGTTTCAGGAGAGCGACAAGCTTGCTGTCCTTGCCGTCCTCTTCTTCGGCCAATTCCAGTGCGCGGCTATAATATTTCACCGCCGGGGACAGGCGACCATATTCCACTTCGACCTTGGCCATATCCATCAGGGGATCGATCAGCTCGGGTGCATTTTCCCCATAGACCTTGATATAAATCTGAAGCGCCTCGCGGAATATCTCCTCCGCCTCGTCGCTGTTCAGCAGCCGCCCGTAGTTGGAGGCGAGCGCGGCTGTATTCGCGTGCGCGTCACCGAAGACTTCCCGCCCTGTGCGGTAGGCGATCTCTGCCTGTGTCCGGGCCTCGCTGCGGTCCTTGTTCTTCACAGCGTGCTGGTAAGCGGTGTAGGCGCGCTGGAATTCGGCCCTGGCATCATCATCCGCAGCATGCAGCTGTGGTGTAGCCAGGATCAGCGCAGCGGCGAGCAGGCAATATTTCATGATAACAATCCCCCAAACGAAAGTCTGAGAGACTTGTATCAAATACAATTACTGATGGCAATTGTGCGGGCTATTTCTCGCCGTAGCGGGGCATCATTTCAACGAAGTTGCAGGGGCGGTAGCGGTTATCAAGCTGGGTGACCAAAATCTTGTCCCACGCATCCTTGCATGCGCCCGTTGAGCCCGGCAGCGCGAACATGAGCGTTGTGTCCGCGAGTCCGCCGGTGGCGCGGCTCTGGATCGTGCTGGTGCCAATCAGGTCATAAGAGAGCATGCGAAACAGTTCCCCAAAGCCGGGGATCGATTTGGTATAGAGCGCTTCGAATGCTTCGGGTGTGACGTCCCGGCCGGTAAGGCCCGTTCCGCCTGTTGCGATGATCACGTCGATGCCCGCGTCCGCGATCCAGGCCTTGGCCTGTTCGGTGATCGAAGGGATGTCATCCTTGATGATCTTGCGGTCGGCCACTTTGTGACCCGCAGCCTTGATCCGCCCGACCAGCGTGTCGCCAGAGCGGTCATCGTCGAACGTGCGGGTGTCAGAGATGGTCAGGACGGCAATGTTCACCGGAATGAACGGGCGGCTTTCATCAATCTTCGGCAAGGTTTCGGGTCCTTGTAACTGTTCTGGTTTGCGCGCGTTTCATGGCGATGGCTGTCGCTTCCGTGTCCAGCCGTTCCAGCACCGGCCAGGCGCCAGAGGCGGTCGCGTCCAGACTTGGTGTTTCCTGGCCCAGGCGCATGCGGTAAAGCCACAGGTTCGCCATCACCCGTTCGATATAGCTGCGCGTCTCATAAAAGCCAATGGACTCGATGAACAACAGCGGGTCCTGCTCGTAGATCACTTCCTTCTGCCATTCCATCAGGCTGCCCGGGCCGCCGTTATAGGCGGCCAGCGCCATGAACAGGTTACCTTCTGCATAATCGGAATCGATCAGATATTCGATATATTGCTGGCCGAGCGCCATGTTGAACTCTGGCTCATAAAGCTTCTTGCGGTCCCGCTTCAGGCGGCGGTTCTTGGAGATGTAGCTGGCGGTTGCCGGCATCACCTGCATCAGGCCACCGGCGCCCGCATGGCTTCTGGCACGGATGCGGAAATCGCTTTCCTTGCGCACCATGGCGAAAATCAGTGCCCTGTCGACGGTGAAGCCGCCAGCGGGTGCCCAGTCAGGTAGCGGGTAGCGCACGGCGGTGGATGCGGGATGCCCGGTGCCGCCCACGCGGCCCAGCCTGATCTGGATGTTGGGCAGGTTCAGTTTGGCGGCCAGTGGGAGCAGGTCGTCCTGTACGGCGGTGCCTTCGCGGCCCCACAGAAGGCGAAGCTCTTCATCCGCGATATGGTGCCAGCCAACCTCGGCGAGGGCAATGGCCCGGCGGGTTGCAGGATGCTGCATCAGGTTATCAAGCGCGTCTTGCTGGAGGTCAGGCACAGACCAATCGATCTTCGGGCGAATGCCCAACTGCCGCGCGGCTATCAGCCCATAGAATGTTTCCTGGAATGTGGCGGCAGCGCGCAGGTGCTCGCTGGCGGTAATTGGGTCATCCATCTGGTAGGCGGCGCGTGCGGCCCATACCTGCCCGCCTGACGCCAGCCAGTCGCCCGCGCGTTCGGCTTCGCCCACATATTTGAAGTGCTCGTAGGCGCGGGCATAATCCCCGTCCCGCCAATAGGCCAGGCCAGCGATCCAGTCGGCATGGGGTTCAATTTCGCGTGCGAAATTTGCCGCCATGGTCGCGAGGATACGCGCCTTGTCATTGTTGGACTTGTAGTAATAGCTCGACGCAATGCGCTCCAGCGCTTCGGCCTTCTCGTAGGGCACTAGAAGGCCCCGCGCTTCCATCGCCCAAAAGCGTTTTTCCGCCCGTTCCGGAAGGCCTTTGCGTACATAGCGGCGCACGTTGGCGAAAAAGCGGGTAACGGCGGTGCGTTCAAGCCTGCTGCGCTGCGGCAGCGGTGGCTTAGGGGCGGCTGCCTGTCCGGTCACGCCCGGGTAGCGGGTGTCGATGGGCCGGCGCGGGGCGCGGGCTTTGCCCTGGCGCTTGCGGGCCAGCCGGTATACCTGCCAGGCGTTCGGGTGGTCGGCGTAGGATTTCAGCCATCCTGCCAGTTCGGAATATTTGCTGCGGTACCCGGTGGGGTGCATATAGCGCTGGAACCACACGTGACCCATCAAAATCGGGTCCTCAATATATTTGATCATGCGGTCCGCTTTTTCCCAGCGGGCTTGCTCCTGCAGCTCGAATATCCGCTGGTAGCGGTTAATGTCTTCCTTGCTGAGGACCTTCGGGACGTCCACATCGGCCTGTACCGGGGCACCATACGCGGTCGTCGCAGAAACAAGAGCGAAGACGAACAGCAGACGAAACACAGCACGCATACTCATGACAGGGACAGTTTCCTCTTCACAGACAGGATGTCGCGCCACGCATGGCCCTTGAGCGCGGGCTGGCGCAGCAGATAAGCCGGGTGATAAACAGGCAATGCGGCGATTTTCTGGCCGCCGATGACCAGTTCCTTCCACCGTCCCCTTAGGCGGGTGATGCCTTCTTCCGTGCCTAGAAGGGCCTTGGCCGAGACGCCGCCCACCAGCAGGATCACCTGTGGTTTGGCAAGCTCGATATGACGCTTCACAAAGGGCATACACATGGCGATGGTGGCACCGTCCGGCGTGGCATTCCCCAGCGGCCGCCAAGGCACCATATTGGTGATATAGACGTTCTCGTCGCGCGAGAAACCGGCGGCGCCCAAGATCTTGTCGAGGAGCTGGCCTGAGACACCCACGAACGGCTTGCCTTCCCGGTCCTCGTCAGCGCCGGGCGCTTCACCGATCACCATGATGGGCGCGCCCGGTGTGCCGTCCGCAAACACCGTGTTCTTGGCGGAGCGCTTGAGAAGCCCGCCGTCGAAGGCTTCCATCGCGGCCTTGAGTTCTTCGAGCGTGGTCGCTTCAGCCGCGACGCGGGCTGCGGCTTCGGGGCCAGCGCCAACAACCGCCTGCACAGGTTTCGCCGCTACCGGGCGTGGGCCGGATGCTTGCGCGGGCTTCGCTGCCTGCTGTTGCTGCCTTGGGATGACCGGGGCCTG